>JAMPXR010000067.1 GCA_023701085.1 Ramlibacter sp.
AGTGAACGCGACACCGACGCGGAGTGGTAGTTCAGTTGGTTAGAATACCGGCCTGTCACGCCGGGGGTCGCGGGTTCGAGTCCCGTCCACTCCGCCAAGAAAGTGCAAAGGGGCTGCGCATCGCGCAGCCCCTTTTCCTTTTTGCGCGCCGCTTACCGGTCGTTTACCGGCAAATTCGTGCGGCTTCGGGACTTTCGGCGCAGCAGCGACTATTTTTGCGTGGTCGCAGTTGGCGGCGCATAAAGGGGACAGCCCATGAAACTTCGCAATTCCGTATGCCGCTTCGGATTCCTCGCCGCCGCCCTCTGTTGGGGCGCCGCGTTGGCGCAGTCGGGGACTTCACCGGTCGGCACGTGGCGCTCTGACATGATCGAAAAGCCGCCCTCTGGCGGTCTCGCGCGGGTCAACGACACCGTCGAACTCACCGTGAGCAAGGTCGAGGCGGACCAGCGCGTCAGCGGCAACTTCGTCGCGTTCGAGACCAACTGGGGCATGCCCACCGTCCCTGGCTGCCGCAGAGGCCCGGTATCCGGAACCTTCGATGGCACTGCCTTGAAACTGGTCACTCAGGCCACCAGCCTGTGCCCCGAGCGCGTGTTCGACCTCAGGGTGGAAGACGAAAAGCTGACTGGCAAGTACAAGCGCGAAGTGGTTGGATTCCTCGATGTGACGTTCACGCGCAAGCCGTAGCGCGGCCGTGCGCGCGCGTCACTCCGGCATGCCGGCGCGGCGCAGGCCTTCGTAGATGTGCTCGCGCTGCGCGAGGAATTCGCGCGCGTCCGAGACCTCCACGGCGCGCCAGCGGCGCAAGGTGAAATCGGGGCGTAGCTGCTGGAAGCGCGCCACCTGCGCCCGAGCCTCCTCGACGCGGCCGGACAGGGCAAGGGCGCTCGCGAGGTACAGGTGGGCGAACGCATGCGGCGGCGTGGCCGTGGCTCCGTGCGCGAGGGGCTGGACTGCTGCCCCATGTTGTCCAAGTTGCAGCAGGGCCATCCCTTCGAACGTGTGCCACCGGACCAGCTTCGGGTCATTCGGACTCAGGCGCATGGCTTGCCGGACCGACTCGAGCGCTTCCTGCGGGCGGCCGAGGTGAATCAACCCGTAGCCGCGGCTTGCGAGGCCCCAGGCGTCTTTCGGGTTCAGCTCGACGGCCCGGTCGAACATCCTGAGCGCCTGCGCTGGCCGACCCTCTTCGATGTACACCCAGCCCCGCGTGATGTTGGCGGGGACGCTGGTCGGTGCCAGCTCGACCGAGCGTTCTGCCGCCGCGACGGCCTGCTTGACCTTGCGTGCACGATCGGAACTGAAGCGCACGTCATACAGGTACGCGAACGCCAGGAGTGCCCAAGCGGACGCGCTTTCGTCGTGCAGCCGCAGCGCCTGTTCCAGCAGTGCCTGCACCTGCTGCTGCCTTTCGGTTTCGGTCGTGGCCGGCGGGCCCCGCAGCAAGTCGCGGGCCCGGCTCACCAGTTCCGCGGACTTGACGGCGTCCGGATTGCCGCTGCGCTGCGCATCGGCGGTCCTCATCGCGTTGATGAACGCGGTGGTGATGCCGTCCACGTCCTCGCGCAAGTGCTGTGACCATCCCGGACCGATGGGTAACTCCTGCTGCCACAGCTGGACGGCGTTGGAAGCATCGGCCATGCGCAGCGTCAGTACCGGACGGGATTCATCCATCCGCAGCGCGCCTTGCACGACATACCGGACGTTCAGCTTGGTGCCGACGCTGCGCACGTCCACCAGCTGACCTTTGTAGGTGGAGGCAGTGCTCGGCGCCACGACCTTCAGGAGTCCCCGCCCGAAGATGTCCGTGACCGCCTCCGTCATGTCATCCGCGGCCCGGTCCTGCGCCGGATCGCCGGTCAGGTTGACGATCGGCAGCACCACGAACGAGCGCGGCGGCGCGGATGCGCTGGCAAGCGGTGAACCGGGCCAGGAGCGCCATCCCGTCGCGCCGGCGATGACCAGCGCAAGGACGCCGAGTCCCGCCACCAGCCGCCAGCGAACCGGCGCAGGCGGCGCCGCATGGGGGTCCGCAGGGGATTCCGCAGGGGGCGCCGCCGTGAGCTGCTGTTGCGAAAGGTCGCTCGCGACGAACGCGTAACCCACGCGCGGCAGCGTGCGAATCCAGTCATGACCCGCTTCGCCCAGTGCATGGCGGATCTCCTTGACGCATTGGACCAGCGAGTCCTCGGTGACGACCACATCCGGCCAGACCGCTTGCATGAGCTCGTCCTTGCCGACCGCGCGGTTGGGGTGCTGGACGAGGTAGGAGAGCAGGACGGCGGTGCGCGGCCGCAGCTTCACGGTGCGGTCGCCGAGGACAAGTTCACCCCTGAGCGGATCGAACACTCCATGCCCCACCTTGAGCGTGCGTTCGCCTGGCGCGTTCATGTTCCCCCATAAATCCGCGCTGCTACAGGTTGTTTACCGGCGAATTCGTCCAGTTTCGGGACTTTCAGCGCGGCAACGCATTATTTTTGTTCCGATCGCAAGCGGACATCTTTGAGGTAGGGCAAGGAAAGTCGATGGCGCTGCCTGGGCTGCCTGGCTTGCGACATGCCGAGCCGGCGGCGATGGAGCGACGCCGACGGGCCGGCTACCACAACCAACCAGGAGACCGCCATGACTCTTCGCAATTTGCTGCTGCGCTGCGGCTTCGCCGCCGCCCTGGGGCTGACCGCTTGCTCCGGCGGTGACTCCACGAGCCGCCCCGACGCCTGGGCCCAACCCGAGCTCTTTGTCGCAGAGTCGTCGTTCGCAGGCGTGCACGGGCTTGCGATCGATGCCAAGGGGCGGCTGCTGGCCGGCAGCGTCCTGGGCAGCTCGATCTGGGAAGTGGACCGGCAAACCGGGGCCTCCCGTGTCTTCATCGCGCCCCCGGACGGGCAGGCGGACGATATCGCAATCGGACCGAACGGCGAACTCGCATGGACCAGCTTGGTGCATGGCGTGCTGCGCTATCGCGAGCGCGACGACGCGCCGGTCCGCGTGCTCGCCAAGGACCTGCCCGGGATCAACTCACTCGACTTCGACCGCCGCAACGGCAAGCTGTATGTCTCGCAGGTATTTGCGGGTGACGCGCTGTGGGAAATCGACGTCGCGGGCGCGAACCCGCCGCGGCTGATCGCCAAGGACATCGGCGGTTTCAACGGCTTCGAAGTGGGTCCCGACGGCATGCTGTACGGGCCGATCTGGTTCAAGCACCAGGTCGCGAAAATCGATCCTGCCAATGGCGCCATCACCGTCATCAGCAGCGACTTCCAGATTCCCGCAGCGGCAAATCTCGACGGCAAGGGCAATCTTTGGGTCGTCGACCAGCAAGCGGGTGAGCTGTGCCGCGTCGACCTGGCCACCGGCACCAAGACGGTCGCCAAGACCCTCAAGCCCGCCCTCGACAACCTGGCCATCGCCCCCGACGGCACGATCTACGTTTCCAACTACGCCGACAATTCGATCGAGGCGTTCGACCCCGCCACGGGCGAGCTGCGCCTGCTCACCAGCGGCAAGCTGCCCACGGCGATGGGGCTGCGGGCCGATGGCGATCGGCTATGGGTCGCCGGGTTCTGGGCGTTGCGCGGCTTCGACTTGAACACCGGCGACATCACCAACGACTTGCGGGTGATAGGCGTTGATTCGATGAGCAGCGTCGGCGTATCGGCGCAGCACCTGGCCCTGGCTTCCTTTTCCACCAACACCGTGAAGCAGATCGATCGCAGCACGATGAAGACGGTGGCCGTGGGCACTGGATTCAACATGCCGATGGACGCGATCCCGATGGATGACGGCAGCATCCTGGTCGCCGAACTGATGACGGGCAGCATCCTGCGCGCGAGCGGGCCCGAGCTGAAGCAGCGCGACGTGGTCGTGCAAGGCCTGAAGGGCACCATGCAAATGATCCTGGGCACGGACGGCGCCCTGTACTTCACCGAAGCTCCCGGTAGGCTCACCCGCCTCAATCTTGCCGACAAGTCCAAGACGACCTTGGCCAGCGACCTCGCGGCGCCCAAGGGCCTGGCTCAGACGCCCTGGGGCAGCCTGGTGGTGATGGAGGTGGCGGCCAAGCGCCTGACGGAGATCGACCTCGCCACGGGCGAGCGGCGCACCGTGGCCGCGAACCTGCCCGTCAACGGGAAGTACGCGCCCCCGAACGCCCCGCTGATGGCGCCGGGCCTGGCCGTGGACGCTCAGGGAAACGTGTACTACGGCACCGACCAGAACGCCGTCTACAAGGTGCGGCCGCAGTGGTGATGCTGGTCGCTTCGAGGCCGGCGTGCCAGATCGTTTGAAGGAGACATCATGACCCAACTTCGTTTGATCGAAAAGGCCCTCGCGCTCTTCGCAGCGGTGCTCGGCGGCTGCGCCACGGCGGCGCCTGTGGCGGAGAAATGGTGGGGGCCGCCGCCCGTTGGAGCAACGTGGGAGACGGCACAAAAGAACACCGGCAGCTTCGGGTCCGACCGACAAGTCAAGTCGACCCGCCTGCCCGATGCGGCCTGGAACGGCGGGACCGCGATAGCCGTGCGTGTCGCGGCAGGCACGATGCTGATGCGCGTTGACGATGGCCGTTGGATCGCGTTCCTGGCTCCTGATGGCACGCCGGCCGTGACGTTCGATCCACCGATCGGCTGGGCTTACCCGATAGCGGTGGGAAAGAGCTTCAACATGGATTACAAGGCGACCAATGCGAAAGGCGCAGTCACCGAGGTCACCGGCTCTTGCACGATCGAGTCGTGGGAGAAGGTCGACGTGCGGGCCGGGTCCTTCGAGGCCTATCGGGTTGCCTGCAAGAACAACCTGGGGGAAGAGGGTGTCTATTGGAGCAGCCCAGGCGTCGGCGCCTTCATCAAGACACGCCTGCAACGGGCAGCCAGCCACTCCTCCGGCGCGGGAACGCAGGAATCAGAATTGGTGGTCCGACCCCAATAGCCAGATCAGGAAAGCGGCGGCAGCCACCATTCGTGCCCTGCCCGCATAACAAATGGGTCACCGTCGTCGACGCATCCTGGAATCCGGCATGGGTCGGTACCGAGCAGCCACGCAACTTCAAGGTCAGTGGCGACACCTTGCAGGAAATCTCACCTTGGTTTGCGCGGCCCGACAAGACCAACGTGCGGGTGTTCAACACCTACTCGCGGGTGCGGTCGCTCGCAAGTCCGTGACATCCTCAAGCGAACACTGGAAAGGTAGGCCTACGATGAGGAATTATCTGCTGGTAGCGGTTTTGGCGACGCTCTTGGCCGTCGCAGGGATGGCGGCTGGAGAAACCGTGCCGTGCCCACCGAAGAAGGCCGGGCAGTGGTATCGCTTCGCCAAAACGGACTTGTACGGCAAGACGATCGAGCAACTCACCAAGATCGACAGTGTGGAAGGCGAGCGGCTGTTCATCACCCAGAATGGGGAAGCGCTCGTCACCGACAGGATGCACAACTGGCACAAGCTCGGCGCGCGGGTGGCGGCGCCCAAATACTACGTCGTGATCGATTGTCCCTTCTCGCTCGGCGAAACCCGGATTTACAAGGACGTGGACCATGACGGTGACCCGATGCGCAAGCCTCTCTTTGGTTGGACGCAAGAATCGAATGCGCGCGGCACGATGACCGTGACGGTCGCCCCCGAATTCGAATCGCTGACCGTCAAGGCCGGTTCCTTCAAAGTTGTGAAGATGGTCTCGGAGAACGTTTACCGTGCGAGGCTCAAAGCTGAGAGGGATCGAGGCATTAGTTGGGACAGCACTGCGAGGGTTGTGTCCTATTACGCGCCAGAGATCGGGATTTGGGTCAAATCTGAATCGACGGAAGTCATCCCATTGCCCGGGGGCGGCGGTCGTTATCGTGATCGCCTCGAACTCATCGAATACTCCATAGGCGACTGACCTCGCGCATGCGCGAAGGCCAAAGTGCCGAGCCGAAAGGGACGGCGATCGTTGCGAAGATCAGCTGCCCAGCGCGCTGAGCCGGGCGTTCGCTTCCCGCTTGCCCAGACGCCTCAAGGCCGAAATGGCCTCCTCCTGGCTCGCCCGGGGCCGGGACTTGCCTTGCTCCCAGTGATAGACGCTCTGCGCCGACACGCCCAGCAAGGCGCCCATCTCACGTGCCGACAGGCCCAGCTTCTGCCGCCGCGCCGCCAATCCCTTCGGGCTGAACCGGAAACCCTTGGTCGGCTCCTCATGCTCCGGGTCGGCTGCGCGCGAACCGTTTCTGGCCTGGCGCTTGAGCTGTTGCTCCATCCCGGCCAGGCGCCGCTTGAGCGCGGCGATCTCGCTGCGGTACTGCGCGCCCTGCTTTTTCAGGTGCTGCGTTTCGCCCCGCACTTCCTTGCGGGCAATGCGCGCTATTTCGCCTTTCAGGACGGTTCCGATATTTGGCATTTTTTGTCGATGTGCTGAGGAAAAGCCCAATGGTACCTATTGTGGAGCGAGCAAGTTGGACGTCGCGCGTTCAAGCTGCCCGGACGAGGGCTGCGCTGCCCTGGTGCCCGGAATTCCAGCGCGACCGTGGCGGCACCAGGAAAACGCCCTATGCTTGCGAAACGAATCGATAGGCTGGCCGGATGAAACGCCGCACCTTGCTGTTGCACCTGTTGCCTGCGCTGGGCGCGGCCCGCTCCGTGGCGCAGTCCGGCGCACCCGTGACCCCGCTGTCCAAGCCGATTCCCTCCTCGGGCGAGCAGATTCCGGTGGTCGGGCTGGGAAGCTGGATCACCTTCAACGTCGGCAACGATCCGTCCGCGCGTGAGCAGTGCGCCGAAGTCATGCGCGGCTTTTTCGCGTCGGGCGGCCGCCTGATCGATTCCTCGCCGATGTATGGGTCGTCCCAAGGCGTGATCGGCGAAGGGCTGCGGAAGATCGGGGCGCAGCGGGCGGTGTTGTCGGCCGACAAAGTGTGGACGGCGGCCAGCGGCGCGCGGCAGATCGAGGCTTCGCGCCAGCTGTGGCGCCTGAGCCGGTTCGACCTGCTGCAGGTGCACAACCTGCTGGCCTGGCAGGAGCAACTGGCCCTGCTGCAGGCCATGAAGGCCGCGGGCCGCGTGCGTTATGTGGGCATCACGACCTCGGAAGGGCGGCGCCACAGCGAAATGGAGCAGATCATGCGCAAGCACCGCATCGATTTCGTCCAGCTCACCTACAACCTGCTCGATCGCGAGGCCGAGCAGCGGCTGCTGCCCTTGGCGCGGGAACGTGGCATCGCCGTACTGGCGAACCGGCCGTTCCGCGAAGGCGCGCTGCTGGACCGGCTGAAACGCCATCCGTTGCCGGGCTGGGCCGGCGAGATCGACTGCGCCAGCTGGGCACAGGTCGCGCTGAAGTTCATCGTGTCGCACCCGGCCGTCACCTGCGCCATTCCCGCCACCAGCAGCGTCGCTCACGTGCGGGAGAACATGGCGGCCTGTACCGGGCGATTGCCCGACGAGGCCATGCGCAGGCGCATGGCGGCCGACGCCGAAAAGCTCTGAGCCATGCCCGACTGGTGGAGCTACCGGCTGTCGGACTTCATGATGTTTTCCCCCAGGGCCTACTGGCGCCTGGTCGAGATCTACAACCTGGAGTCATGGCCGGCGCAGCCCGTGGGCCTCGCGGTGGGCTTGCTGCTGCTCTGGCTCGTGCTCGTGCCGCGGCCCGGTGCCGGGCGCATCGTGGCGGCCGCTCTGGCGCTGGTCTGGCTGTGGGTCGCGTGGGCCTTCCATTGGCAGCGCTACTCGAGCATCAACTGGGCGGCTTTCTATTTCGCGGGCGTGTTCACGCTGCAGGCCGTGTTGCTGCTCATCCTTGGCGTGTTGCATCGCGGCGGGCAGGTGGCGCCCAGCGCCGCCGTGCCCAACCTCGGATGGACGCTCGCGGTTTGCGGCGTCGTGCTCTACCCCCTGGCGGGGCTGGCGGCCGGGCGGCCCTGGACCCAGGCCGAGGTGTTCGGTGTGATGCCGGAGCCGACGGCGCTGGCCAGCCTGGGCTTTCTGCTGGCGGGCGGCCAACCCTATGCGCGCTCGCTGTCCGTCCTGCCGGCGCTGTCGTTCCTCGTGGGCATGGCAACGCTCTGGGGCTTGTCGCATTGATGCCGCGCCGGACAAGCGTGCGCGCTGTATCGCTGCAGGCCCCGCCTTCGTTCGATGTCTGACTTGTCCTACATCCGCAAATGGCCCCGCTCGATAGCATGCCCTCATGCGTCTGCATGCGCGGCCTGTCCAGGCCGCGTGCAGACGCGACAGTCATGATGCGATACAACCGTGCCGAACACGCCAAGGTGCAGGCCCTGCAGCAAGAGGTTTCGCGGGCCGAAGCCGATTACCAGCGCCTGCGTGCCGCATACCTCGAGATCGCGAAGAATGAACCTGGGCATGAGGTCGCGCTGGCCATGATCGGCGCCGACATGGACCGGGCCCATGCCCACTTGCAGGCCCTCATCGGCTTGCCGCGGCTGCCTTTCACGCACGAGCCCAGCACCGTGGTTCGGCGCGAGGCGCGGCGACTGACCGAGAACCATTGACCGGGCGTCGGCCTGCGCCGACACGCACAAGGCGCCTGCGCCGAGGGCCGCGGCGCCCGTTGAGCCGCCACCCTCTGGCCGAAGGAGTTCGCCATGATCCCGTACGACGTCGACCCCAGCCTGCATACGGCCGAGCCCGAGTCCCAGAAGCTGGGGGACGGGTTTTCGCCGCCGCGTCATGCAAAGCCCGATGCGCAGGCCGATGACGCGAGGCCGATGCAGCCCGAACCCGCGCCCCCGCCGCCGCGCCAGAGGCCCTGAACATGGCCACCCATCCCGTCGAGCCGGAACCCCTGCCGCCCGGCCCGGAACCCACGGTGCCCAATCCCTCGCATCTGCCGGTCGAGCCGGATTTCGGTCCGATGCCGCCGCCGGTCGAACCGGAAGACCCGCGCGGCAAACCGCCTGCCTTATGAGGATGCCCCCGATGAGAACCGCTGTCCCCGCCACCGGGCTGACGCCCCCGCGCCAGGGGCTGGAGCGCGAGGAGCCGGAACTGGCCGAGGAAGACGACATTCCTGCGGACGACGGCAGCGCCATCCCGCCCGACGAGCCCGCCGCGCAGCCGCAGCAACAGCCCTTGCGGCACGTCGAAAGGGAATGATCGCCATGCTCGCCGCGACGGCCGCGCCTGCGACGCCCGCAACGCCTGCGCCAACGCCCACGCACGCGCCCAAGCCGGTCGATCCCGAACCCTTGCAGGAGCCGATCGATCCCGAAAAAGGCCGGGTCAAGACACCCGAGCCGGGCAAGTCAGAGCATCCCACGCAGTGACTTGCCGTGGGGATGCGCGCGATTTACGTACTGCCGCGTAGGCAGCTTCCGACGGCTGGACTGGCCCTGGACCTATCGCTACGCCGCGCTCGCCGACCACAATCGCTACATGGATGAGAAAGCAGTCTATGGCATCACGGCGCTGCGCTACGCCGGCGCGCAGCTCGTCGAAGCGATGATGGGCCTGATCGACAGCGCGCGCAGCAGCTGGGACCTGCGGCCGGCGCCCACGCGCCTGAGCGAGGTGGTGGACCGCCTGGTGGAAGGCGACACCATCAT
>JAMPXR010000068.1 GCA_023701085.1 Ramlibacter sp.
GAGGCGTTGAAGATCGCCCGGTACTGCTCCTCGCTGTCGCGCAGCGCCTGGTCGGCACGCCGGCGTTCGGTGATGTCGCGCAGGTGGACCACGACGATATTGCCTTCGGGCACCGCCGCGATGCTCATGGCCATCTCGACCGGAATCTCGGCGCCGTCCACGCGCAGCATCGTCGTTTCCACCAGCCTCCCCGCCGCGGGCCCGCTGGCGTTGGCGCGCAGCCTTTCCATCTCGCGTTGATACGCCTCCTGGCGCCGCTCGGGCAGCAGCAGCTGCGCCAGCGCCCGTCCGAGCACGTCCTCGCGGCGGTGGCCGAACACCCGCTCGGCGGCCGCGTTGAATTCGACGATCAGGCCCGCGTCGTCCATGCCCACGACAGCGTCGAACGCCGCCTCGACCGTGGCGCGCAGCCGGGCTTCGCTGCGCTGCGCCTCGCGCTCGCGCCGGCGCCGCTCGCTGATGTCGCGCACCACCGCCAGAGCGCGCGCCTGGCCGCGCTGCAGGAAAGGCATGACCCGCAGGTCTGCATCGAAGCTGCTGCCGTCGGGCCGCAGCACCGTCGTTTCCAGGTGCGTGCCCTGACCCGCCAGCGCCCGGCGCACCATCTGCAGCCGCTCCTGGACATAGGCCTGCGGCATCGAGCGCGGGTAGCTGCGGCCCACGACATCCTCGCGGCGGTAGCCGTACAGCGCCAGCCCCGCGGGATTCACGTCCACGATGCGCAGGTCCTCGTCCCACATGAACAGGCCGTCCTGCGAGCTCTCGAAGATCGCCCGGTACTGCTCCTCGCGCAGCCGCAGCTCTTCCAACGCCCGTTTTTGCGCCGTGATCTCCCGGCTGAACGCCACGATATGCGGACGGCCGTCGATCATCGCGGGCTTGAGCCGGACCTCGTCCCAATGCAGGCTGCCGTCCTTGTTGCGGCGCTGCCATTCGAAGGGCGGGCAGCGGCCGAGCTTGGCCATCTGCATATGGCGCAGCGCCTCCTGCGCCGTGTAGGTGCACACGCCGGAGCCGGAATCGGCGATGGTGCTTCGCAGCAGCTCGTCGTAGCCGTAGCCGGACGTCTCGCACGCCTTGCCGTTGACGTCGAGCACCGCGCCGCTGTCCCAATCATGGATGAAGATGGCGTCTTCCGACGCCTCGAAGATGGCCCGGTAGCTGGCCTCGGAACGCCGCAGCGCCTCGCTGGCGCGCAGCCGCTCCACTTCCGCCGCGGCGCGCACCGCGAAGATCTTCAGCATGGCCTCCACGCGGTCCACCTGCGCCGCCGGGATCGGCCGGCGCGAAGCCACCGAGATGATGCCCAGCGGCGTGCCGTCCAGCGCCGCCAACGGATGGCCCGCGTAGCTTGCCGTGCATTGCTCGCGCACGTCGCGGTCGTCGGGGAACAGCGCCTGCAGGTTTGCCGGATAGGCGCGGAACCGCTGCCCCAGCACGGTCTCGCAGGGCGTTCCCGCGATGCGGTAGCTGATGTCCTGCAGGATCTGCCCGTCGTGGTACATCGCCAGAATGCGCAGCCACTGGGGCTGCGCTGCCTCATAGCGGGCGATGAATGCCATCTCGACGTGGAGGATGCTTGCCAGCAGGCGCACGAGCTCGTCGAACACGGTCCCGCTGCGCGAATCCGACACCGCCAGCGCCACCGCGCGCAGCGCTTCGTCCGTGCGCTCGCGTTCGATTTCCGCCGCGATCCTGCCCGCGACGATCTTGAGCATGGCCTCGGCGTGGTCGGCATCGCCGCCGGCGACCGGCCGGCGGTCCATGGCGACGACCAGGCCGAGGGCTTCGCCCGCGCTGTCGGCCAGCGGATAGGCCGCGAGCGAATCCATGCCCTTGCGGGCGCTCATGGAATCGGGCGCCAGGCGCGGCAGCAGCCCCGATCGGACGAACTGGCACGACCCGCCGATCACCGCGGCGCAGGGCGTGCCTTCGATCCGGTAGTCGAAATTGCGCAGCATGCGGCCGTCCAGGCAGGCGGCCAATGTGCGCATCACCGCGCGCGAATCGTCGGCGAACACCGAGATGAACACGAGGCTGGCCTGGAGGCTGGCCCCGAGCTCCCGCGCGAGATCCGCGAACAGGCCGATACCTCCAGGGCGGGCCACCGCCAGCGCGACCCTGCGCAAGGCCTGCACCTGGGTCAGCGAAACCGGCTCGGCGGTCGCAGGCCCCGACAGCGCATCTGGAAAGCTCATGGGGCGCAGTCTACGGCGCCCCGCGCGGGCGCGGGGCCGGAATTTCCTTGCGGATACACGGCGGATACACGACGGTTGCAATGCCGCGCGCGCGTCGCCAACGGGTGACGCGGGACGGGCGCACCCACGAAGCGCTCAGGATTGAAAGATCCAGCGTGCGAGCGGCCGCGCAAGGTTCGAGAATGTGGGACATGAGGCACTGGATTCCTTCGCGTGAACGACTGATGCGCTCGCGTTGGCTGGCGCCGGTCGCGCATCACTTCCAGGACGAGCGCCTGTGGCGGGTCGAACGCGGCAGCATCGCGCGCGGCGTGGCGATCGGCCTGTTCTTCGGCCTGCTGCTGCCCCTGGCGCAACTTGTCTTTGCCGTGGCGTTTGCCGTCTGGCTGCGCGGACACGTCGCCGCGGCCGCGGCCGCCACGTTCGTCTCGAATCCACTGACCTTCGCGCCGCTGTACTGGCTGGCCCACCGTATCGGCAGCGCTTTGCTCGGCAATTCCAGGGCCGAGGCCACGGTGCACGCGGCCCTCATGGAAGCCCAGGTGGAGGCGACCGCCGCCGCGCAAGGGTGGCTCAGCGCCGCGTGGGAGGCCGTGCTGCACGCGGGCGCCCCCCTGTTTCTGGGCTTGTCGGTGCTCGCGGTGGCCGGCGCGCTGCTGGGATTCCTTCTGGTCTGGCTGCTCTGGCGACCGCAGCAGGGCAGGACCAGCGGAACGGGGTAACTCGTTGCCTCAGGGGCCGGACGCCGCCGCGAGCCGCATCGCGAATCACACTGCCGCATCCGATGCATTTCTTGACATCGTGCTCGGCATTCCGGGGTGTCCAATACCGCTCATCCCATTCGGTTGCAGTTACCCAAGCAAGCACGGCAGGAGGTCCATGTCGCGGTTTCGATGTTCCCGCGCGCCAGACGGATTCGTGCACGGTCCGCTGGCGCTCGCGCGGCGCGCCCTGCTGGGCGCGGCGCTGGCGATGGCCGGTGCCATGGCCACGGCCGGGCCGGCGGTGCTGGCGCCTTCGCTCTTGGCCGACGGCACGCCCGTCGATTCGTCCTCACTGGGCAAGCGCATGCCGGTGGTGCTCGTCCATGGACTGGGAGGCTCCACCGAGGGCTGGGACTCCTTTCTTCGCGCCTACGGGCAGAACCCGCCCTGGCGCGCCGTCTTCAAGCCCTACTCGTTCCGCTACAGCAGCACGACCGAGGAGGTGAATGCCGATCCGTCGGCACCTCGCAGCATCAGCGGCCTGGGCGCGGCGCTGCGTGATGCCATGCAGGGCTTGTATGACAGGCCGATGGCCGCGCCGGACTTCGGTTTCGGCAACAAACGCGTGATCGTGCTGGCTCACTCGATGGGCGGGCTGGTGGCGCGGTCCATGATGCAGGAGCATGTGTTCCGCGACGGCCAGCGCGGCGGGCAGAAGGTGCTGCACCTGATCACCCTGGGCACGCCACACCAGGGCACGCCTCTTTCGGACGCGGCCATGTCGCTCGGCCTGGATACCGTGCGTGAGCTGGACGAGGGGTACCCCGGCTTCGTGGCCGACACGGCCTGGACCAACTTCGACGGCCTCGACATGGCCGGCGGCCGCTGCAACCACTGGCTCGCGCAGCTGAACAACTATGCGCCGGCCGCGGGTGGCACCTACGGGCGCTGCGGACCCGTGCCAGCGAATCCCCTGCCGGGCTACTACTGGAAGATCATCGCGTACGGCGCGAGCGCACTGCAGGAGCGCGACTGGTACACCGGCGGCACCGGCGTCTTCAAGCCCGGCTCGTCCACGTCGCTTTACTTCACCTACAACTTCCTGCGCGGCGCGCTCCCGCGCCCTTATCCGAACGACGGGGTCGTGCCCCTGGCCAGCGCGCAATTCGACGGTCCTTCGCTATGGGCGCGGCAACTGGCCTACCACTGCGACCACCGCTACATCCGCAGGGGCTATCCGGAGTTCGTCCGATCGGCCAGCGCCAGCTACACCGATTGGGCCTTCTGCGCCGGAACCGACAGCGACCAGGGCTATGCCTCGGGCGTCGCCGGAGGGTATGCGGTGTCGGGCTCCATCTTCGGCGTGCCCGGGGGCGTGGTCGACACGATCCGCAGCGTGTCCGAGATGGAGCGGGTGCTGGACTGGTTCGAGGCCACCTTCCCCGAGTACCTTTCTCCCGCGGGCGCCACCTCCGACATCGTGGGCGAGTACTACTACCGCTACTATTCCGCGACCCAGGCCTACATGGCCGTGCGGGACGGCAGCTTCTACTTCCTCGGCCGCGCGTCGCAGGACCGCGTGATTTTTCAAGGCACGCTGGCCGACCTGCTGCCCCGGGCCCAAGCCGCGGGCTTCTAGGGGCTATTGAAAGGCCCCGCGGTCGCCCACGGCTGCCGGTTCACGGCAGCCGACCTCAGCTGCTGCCGCCGCCGACCATCCACGGCGTGCCGAAGCGGTCGGTGAGCATGCCGAAGGCCTCGGCCCAGAATGTCTTGGCCAGTGGCATGGTCACCTTGCCGCCTTCGGCCAGCTTGTCGAAGACCCGACGGGCCTCGTCGGCCGAGGAATAGTTCAGCGAGAGCGAAAACCCGTTCATGCCGGCATAGGACTCGCCGGCGGGCACGTCCGAGGCCATCAAGGAACGGCCGTCGATCTTCAGGCTCGCATGCATGATGCGGTCCTCCGAGCCGGCCGGGCAGTGTTCCGGCTGCGGCGACTGAGCGTAGGTCATCATCATTTCGAGCTTGCCGCCCAAGGCCGCTTCGTAGAAGCGCACGGCCTGGGCGCAGTTGCCGTTGAAAAACAGGTAGCTGTCGAGTATGGGCATGGATATCTCCTGGTTGACCGGGTCGGGCCGGGCCGCGCTCGTCGATGCCGGGTCGTCCCGCCCACAAGCTACGACGAATCAGCGACCCAGACATCGACAGCTTGTGTGACAAGCGATCTCGTCAGCCGCGCGCCTGGTTGCGCTTGCGGGTGGCCGCCGCCTTTTTTGCCGAAGCGGATCGCTCCTCGGCCGAACGGGCCGCCGAGGCGCGGCCGCCCAGCTTTCCGCCTTTCTTCGATGAGCGGGTGTCCATGGCCTGGCCCCGCCCGGAGCCGCTTTTCTTGCCGCCGCCGGTTTCCTTGTTGACGGTGGCCCAGGCCCGGCGCTGCGCTTCGCCTTGCGAAACGCCGCGGCTTTCGTAGCCTTCCTCGATGTGTTCGGCCTGGCGCTTTTGCTTGTCACTGTAGGAAGATTTGTCGCCACGTGGCATGTCGCTCTCCTGGTCGGGTTGAGGGAATCGTCCAATCTACGCTGCGCGCGATGCCGGCGCAGGTAGGAAGATGGCAGCGATGGCTGTGGGAGCCACCGGGCAGGGTGCGCGTCAGGAACTTCCGACACGAGGCGGCATAGGCTGCGGCCTACACACTGTTTGCCACCGGGATGGCGCCCACACAGCCTCGCATCGGACGTGATCGCGCCGAGCGCACACCGCAAAGTGAGCTCTCGCAACCCGCGGCCTCATCGTGACACCCGGTATCCTCGCGCAACTGATCCTTGTCGTGCTCGCCCTGGCGATGGCACTCGCCTTGCGGCCGTGGCGCATGCTGCGCGGCAGCGGCCCGGGGTCGGCACTGGCGACGCCCTTGCTCGCCACGCTGACGCTTCTTCCCTGCCTGTGGTCCTTGCCGTCGGACGCAGCCCTGCCGATTGCCCTGCAGTGGTCCGGCGCGCCGCTGCTGGTACTGGTGTTGGGCTGGCCGCTGGCCATCCCGGTGCTTGCATGGGCGGGCCTTGCCACGGTCGCTGCGGCGGGCGCGTCGTGGCCCGAGGCGGTTTCAAGCACCGTCTGGCTGGGCGCGCTCCCTGCAACCGCCGTCCTGCTGCTGGGCGAGGCGGTGCGCCGGACGCTTGGCACGCATCCCGCCGTCTACCTGCTGGGCCGCGGCTTCGCCGTGCCGATGCTGGCGTTGCTCGCCTGCAGGATGGCGCAAGCCCTTGCCGAAGGCCGCTTCGCTGCCGCCGGCGACGAACCGCTGCTGGTGGCCGTGCTCCTGTTGTCGATGTCCGAAGCCGCGACCACCTGCACACTGGCGTCTGTCCTGGTGGCCGTGCGGCCGCGCTGGCTGGCGACTTGGCCGGAGGCGCTCTACCTCGGCGGTCGGCGAGCGGCGTGACGCCCGGGGCGCGCGCACGCTGCCATGAAGACGAAGGCTGAGGCTGGGGACGCAGGCGCACAGACGCACAGGCGCGCAGGATGAACGCCTACAGCACCGGCGCGCGGGCGGAAAAACAATGGGATGGTCGGTCCCCGCTGTTCCGCGATCGTGCAACCCCTGCCTTTCCGCACCCTGCTGTACCGGTACTTCTTCTTCGACTGGCTGTTCGAGGATGCCGGCCATGGCGACGTGTTCCGGCGCGCCGCGGCCTGGCGCCACAACTGCGAGCAGGCGCACTGGCTCCTGACGTACATGCGGCGCTGGCTCTGGTGCGGCTTCGTGCTCTACGCCTTCGGCGGGTATGCGGAGCTGTTGCTGGGACTGCCCCAGCTGTCGGCCTTTTTCTATGTCCCAGCGTCGCTCACGCTGCCCGTCAACGCGGTGATCGGTGCCGCCTGGCTGGGCTTCAAGGCTTTGCCCAGGCCCTTGGGGCGCAGGTAGCCCGCGCGCTGCCGCGCGCGGCGCGGTGCGATTCGCTCGCGGCCGCGACGGCCGGCACCCAGCCCGTTCAACGTCTCCGCGTGCGTATACCATGTCTGGTCGATCCCTCTCACATTGACACGGAGGCTCCAATGGCCAAAGGCGATCAGCGCAGCAACAAGATGGCGAAGAAACCCAAGAAGGACGCACCGCCGCCCAAGCAGGGCTCGCCGGACCGTCCGACCCCGCCCGTGACCACGGTCATCCCGCGCGGCAAAATCAAGGACAGGTAGGCGGCCGGGCCGGCGCCGGCGCAACGCGCCAGACGCTCGCCAGCCAGGGCTGCTGCTGGCGCGGCAGGCCAGCAGGCCGGTAGAAGTGTTCCAGCTCGACGAAGCCGGCATCGGCCATGCGGCGCCGCCAGCCCGCAAGGCTGTGGTAGACGCCGTAGCGGCCACCGGACCAGCCCTCCTGGCCCTGGCCACGCGGATTGGAGCTGAACAGAACGCCGCGAGACCTGAGCGCAAGTCGCAGCTGCGCCAGGACGCGCGGCAGGACCGCGCCCGGCAGGTGGAACAGCACGGCATTCGCGAAGATGCCGTCGAAGCGCGCCGACGGCAGGTCCAGGGCAAACAGATTCTGCTGCCACACCTCGCAGCCGCTGTGCTCGTGGGCCATCGCGACGAAAGCGGGAGCGCCGTCCAGGCCGACGGCGTGATGGCCGCGAGCGCGAAAGGCCTGGAGATCGCGCCCGGGCCCGCAACCCAGGTCCAGCAGTTCGAAGGGCGGCGCCGCTTCGATGTGACGCAACAGCGCATCGATGTTCTGGCTCACGTCGTGGTCGCGCGTGCCTTCCCAAAATGCGCGCGCATGCTGCTCGTAGTGGGCCAGCGTGACCTGGGCAAGGTCGGGGGGATCGGGCCTCTGGCCGGTCGTCTTGGCGTCCTGGGCGTTCATGAACCGGTCCGGCGCGATGGGGCTGGGGCCTGCGCGGGACCGCCCGCTCAACCCAGGCCCACGATGATGTCGATGATCAGGTTGTTGCCGGACTGCACGAGCACGATGTCCCCGCCCAGGCGTACGTAGCGATAGCCGTAAGGCGCCGGCGGCAAATGGACGATCACCGGTTGCGGTACCGGGTACAAGACCACACCCCGCGGGATGGGCTGTCCCACGACCCACTTCTTCGCCTGGCCGGGCGGCAGGCATCCATTGTTCTTCTTGGCCAGGCCCGGCGGGCAGGCGCGCCCGCCCCCGTAGGTCTGGGCATAGTAGCTGCGGACATCGTCGCGATGCCGGTCGTTGAAATAGGCGCCAATCCTGATGTCACCGCGCTCGCGCCGGTCGGCGCGCCTGCCCTCGTCCTTGGCGTGCTTCCACGCCGGCCTGTCGGCTTTCTGAGCCTGTTTTTCCGCGCGCTTTTCGGCCTGTTCGACCCGCTTCTGCGCGTGCCTGTCGGCCTTGTCAGGTTTGTCGCCGCGTTCCGCCAGCACCGGCGCCGCCGCGAACAGGGCCGCGAAGGCGATCGACAGCGCGCCCCAGGATGATTTGTTCAGGATGGACATGGTGGCTCCCTCAGATGCGTAATCTACACCTGCAACGCGACTTTCAGCTCGGCGTTGACGCGGCCGCGTAGGACAGCGCCTCGAAAGCTCGGCCAGGGCGCCGCGAACCATGGTGAGCCTGATGCCCCTGCCCGCTTCGCCGCCTCGGGAAGCTGTGCGAGGGTCAGATCGCGCCGGTCGCGGCGGGCTGCACGCTGCTGCCGCGGTGACCTATCCATTGAAGGCCTTCAGCCGTTGCGTAGCGCAACGCCGCCATCCGCGTCTGGAACAGCCGGGTCAGGCGCAGCATCCGCTGCTGCGCCGACCTGCCCGATCCGCTGCGGATCACGACCGCGCTGGCGTACCAGCCGTTCTCGAGAAGGTGGGTGACCGGCGATATGAGGTATCGGCCGACGGTGATGCTGTTCTTATGGTCCATGAGCTCGTCCCTGCGGCCGCAATGCGCCCGCGCGGTTATTGAAAGGCTTTGACTCGGCAAGCCGGCGAAATCGATCCCGGCGGGCAGGGTCTGCCTCGCAACAGCCGGGACTGCGTCTGGAAATGAGCCCGGCCCGCGGGGCCGGTGCAAGGGTCCTCGGACCCCGCAAGACGCGTGCGCAGTGCGGTTTGGCGCGATCGCCACAGCGATCATCCCGCGCCAACAATCAATCGACTGCGCGATCGAAGCTTCTATTTTACCCGCTGCAGCATTTTTTTGCAGCGCGAGGTCATCGCCTCACTGCGGCGGCGGCGCTCAGACCGCGGCCAGCGTGGGCGCGATGGCGGCCTTGGACAGGCCGAGCCGCTCCGGCGAAACGTATTGTTGCCGGTAGACCTCGAACGGCATGCTGTCGGCCGCTTCGATGGCCTTCTGGTTCTGCAGCGACTGCTCGCCGATCGCGGCGAATCGGGCTTGCTGGGCGCTGCTGAAGGGCAAGGCCAGCAGCTTGGATTTGGTCTGCAGCGACTGCGCGCGCGTGAAAGCGGCGAACGAATTGCCGAAGTCTTGCGCCATGACCGCGAGCACGCGGGCCGAAGGCAGCAGGTCGGCCTGCTGCATGAGGGCCTGGGCGGCGCGCAGCGATTCGCTGTAATCGGTGGTCTGGTGCGCCGCATCCAGCGCCTGGGCGATCGGC
>JAMPXR010000069.1 GCA_023701085.1 Ramlibacter sp.
CCGTGTCGGTGCCGCTGGCGGGCGAGGCCCCGCCCGGCGCGATCCGCCTGCACGAAGCCGCCGATCCCGCCGACGAGGCGGAACGTGCGGCCGCTTGCGTGCTGCGGCATGTCCAGGCCGGCCGCGTGCCGGTGGCGCTGCCTGCCGTCGACCGCGTGCTGACGCGCCGCATCCGCGCTCTGCTGGACGTGCGCGGCGCGGGCATTCGCGACGAGACCGGCTGGAAGCTGTCCACCACGCGGGCTGCCGCGCACCTGATGCTGGCGCTGCGCGCCTGCGCCTGGAACGCGAGCGCCGACACCGTGATCGACTGGATCAAGAACGCGCCGGCCGTGCCGCCGCATCGGGCCCTGGCCCTGGAGCGCACGGTACGCAAGGCCGGCCTGCGCGACTGGCGCGAGCTGCGCTCAGCCGACCTGGGCGATGGGCAGCGGCTGCAATCCCTGCGGGAGCGGGTCAACGGCTGGCGCGACAGTCTGCAGCGCGTGCGAAGCCTGCCGCAGTGGCTGTCTGACCTGCGCGGCGTGCTGCAGGAGACCGGCCAATGGCCGCGCCTGGCGGGCGACGCCGCGGGCGCCCGGCTGATCGCGGCGCTGCGCCTGGACGAAGGCGCGCAAGCCGAGTTCCAGCAACTGCCGCAGGCGGCGCGCCGCTTCGGTCTCGCGGACTTCAGCGCCTGGGCCGGCGACACGCTGGAGGCGGACAGCTTCGTGCCGCAGCCGGCCGGCCAGGAGCAAGTGGTGATCCTGCCGTTCAACCAGTTGCTGGGGCGTCCCTTCGCGGCGCTGGTGCTGGCCGGCTGCGATGAGCTGCGCCTGCCGCCGGCGCCCGAGCCCGCGGGCGTCTGGACCCCGGCGCAGCGACTGGCGCTGGGCCTGCCTTCGCGCGAGGCGCTGGAAGCCGAGGCGCGGACCGGCTGGCGCCAGGCGCTGTGCACGCCGCAGTGCGACGTGTTGTGGCGCCGTTGCGATGAGGGGGGCGAGCCGCTGCTGCCCAGCGCGCTGGTGCTGTCGCTGCAACTCGAAGGCGCGGCGCGGGCCGCGGATCCGCGCGAGCCGCGCGAGATCGAGGCCCGGCGCACCACGCGTCCTGCGGCGCACGCTTCCCAACTCGCACTGCGACAGCTTTCCGCCAGCGCTTACGAAGACCTGCGCCGCTGCCCCTACCGCTTCTTCGCCCTGCGGCTGCTGGGACTGCACGAGGCGCAGGAGCTCGACACCGAACTCGAGAAACGGGATTTCGGCAACTGGCTGCATGCGGTGCTGCGCGTCTTTCACGAATCGCTGGCCGCCCATCCGCAGCCGCCCGGGCCCGAGCGTTCCCGCCTGTTGGAGAACGCGGCGGACGAGGTCACGCGTGCGCAGCGCCTGCAGCCGGGCGAGTTCCTGCCTTTTGCCGCCGCCTGGCCCCAGGCGCGCGACGGCTACCTGGGCTGGCTGGCGCAGCACGAGAGCAGGGAACACGCCGTCTTCGGCGAGGCCGAAAGCGAGCGCGAGATGCAACTGGGCCCCGTGGCGCTGGTCGGGCGCATCGACCGCATCGATCGCCTGCCGGACGGCCGCGCCATGGTCATGGATTACAAGACCGAGTCCCCGGCCGCCAGCAAGGATCGCGTGCGCCAGCCGGGCGAAGACACGCAGCTGGCGTTCTACGCGGCGCTGCTGGCCGACGACACGCTGCGTGCGGCCTACGTCAACGTCGGCGAGCGCGGCCGGACCGAAGCGGTGGAGCAGGCGCACGTGGTGCAGGCGCGCGACCTGCTGGTGCAAGGCATCCTCGAGGACTTCTCGCGCATCGACAGCGGTGCCGCGCTGCCCGCGCTGGGCGAGGGCAAGGCCTGCGAATTCTGTTCGGCGCGCGGCCTGTGCCGCCGGGATTTCTGGGATGAATGAGGCCGCGGACGCGGGCGGCGCGCTCGCCTACGAACACAACGGCACGCGCATCGGCCGCGACCGGTTCTACGCGATCGCCTGCGACCCGCGGCGCAGCGTGGCGGTGGAAGCCTGCGCGGGCGCGGGCAAGACCTGGATGCTGGTGTCGCGCATCGTGCGCGCGCTGCTCGCGGGTGCGCAGCCGCACGAGATCCTGGCCATCACCTTCACCAAAAAGGCGGCCGGTGAGATGCGCCAGCGGCTGCACGAATGGCTGGCCGCCTATGCGCGCGCCTCGCCCGAGGAATTGCTGCAGGCGCTGGTGTCCCGCGGCGTGATGCCGGCGCCGGCGCCCGAGGCGCTGGAGGCGCTCAAGAACCTGTATGCCGGATTGCTGGCGGCGGGAAGGCCGGCGCAGATCCGCACGTTCCACAGCTGGTTCGCAGCCTTGCTGCGCAACGCGCCCCTGGCCGTCCTGGAGCAACTGGGCCTGCCCGCGCACTATGAGCTGCTGGAGGACGACAGCCAGGCCATTGCGATGGTGTGGCGCCGGTTCCATGCGGCCGTCGCGGACGAACCGGCGGCGCGCGCCGATTTCGAGGCCTCGGTGGCGGCGCACGGGCGCTCGCAGACGCAGAAGGCGCTGCAGGCCGCGCTGGCCAAGCGGGTGGAGTTCACACTGGCCGACGCGCATGGCGTGGTCGACGCCTCCATCAAGGCTTTCGGCGAGCAATTTCCCGAATTCGCCGGGCTGCAGGAACCGGGCGAGATCCTGCGGGCGGCCGGGCCGCTGCAGACCTTCGTGGATGCGGCACGTGCGCTGGGCCGCGCGCAAGCGCCCAGCTTCTCCGCCAAGGGGATCGAGCTGGAGATCGCCATGGCCGCGGGCGACCTGCAGGCCGTGCTCGATGCGCTGCTGACGCGCGACGGCGCGGCGCGCCGGTTCAGCGAGAAGATCGCGGGCCTGGACCGGGTGCGGGCCGCGCAGGCGCTGGCGCTGCGAGCGGCCGCCGCCGGGGCGCAGCACGAGGCCTGGCGGCACCACCAGCGCATGGCCCGGCTGGCGCGCCTGCTGGTCGCCGAATTCGCGGCGCTCAAGCGCGAACGCGGCTGGGTGGACATGAACGACGTGGAGCGGGCCGCGCTGTCGATGTTGTCGGACACCGTGCTTTCCGGCTGGGTCCAGGAGCGGCTCGATGCACGCGTCAAGCACGTGCTGATCGACGAATTCCAGGACACCAACCCGCTGCAATGGCAGGCGCTGTATGCCTGGCTGAGCAGCTATGCGGGGGCGGGCGGCGACGCGCCCAGCGTCTTCATCGTGGGCGATCCCAAGCAGAGCATCTACAGATTCCGGCGTGCCGAGCCGCAGGTGTTCCGCGCGGCGCAAGCCTTCGTCGTCGACGCCCTGGCGGGCGACCTGCTCAGCTGCGACCACACCCGCCGCAATGCCCCCGCCGTGCTGGAGGCGGTCAACGCGGTGATGGCGCAGGCGCAGCAGGCCGGCCAGTACGAGGGCTTTCGCGCGCACACCACCGAATCACCAGCGCCGGGGCAGGTCGCGCACCTGCCCCAGATCCCGCGCGGCGACACGCCGCGGGCGCCCGGCGGGGCGGCCTCTTCGGAGCCGCTGTCCTGGCGCGACAGCCTCACCACGCCGCGCGAACTGCCCGAGGAAAAGCTCATTGCGCTGGAGTGCCGCCAGGCCGCCGCCTGGATCGCGCGGCAGATCGCGGCCGGCGCCGCGCCGCAGCACATCATGGTGCTGGCGCGCAAACGGGACCGCCTGGGGGCGATGCAAGACGAGCTGCGCGCGCTGCGGATCGCGGCGCAACAGCCGGAGCGCGCGGACCTGTGCGAGGCGCCCGAGGTGCAGGATGTCGCCGCGCTGCTCGACGCGCTGGTTTCCCCCGCGCACGACCTGTCGCTGGCCCGCGCGCTGAAGTCGCCCCTGTTCGCCCTCGGCGACGACGCGCTGGCCACCGTGGCGCTCGCCGCCCGCGATGCGCGCGCGGCGGGCCGGCCGGCGTCCTGGTTCGAGCTGCTGCAAGGCGCGGAGGGCCTGGCGCCCGAGGCGCGCGGCATCGGCGCCACGCTGCAGCGCTGGAAGGGCTGGGTGGAGACCCTGCCGCCCCATGACGCGCTGGAGACGATCTATCACGATGGCGACGTGCTGGCGCGATTCGCGGCCGCAGTGCCGGCGCGCCTGCGCGACGCGGTGCTGGCGCGCCTGCGTGCCCTGCCGGGCGCCGCTTTGCAGGTGGGCGGCGGGCGCTATGCCACGCCGTATGCGTTCGTGCGGGCGCTGAAGGCGGGCGGCATCGAGGGGCCCGCCTTGTCGCAGACGCAGGCGGTGCGCCTGCTCACGGTGCACGGCGCGAAGGGACTGGAGGCGCCCGTCGTCCTGGTCCTCGACGCCGATGCCGCCGCGCCGCGCGCCGAAACCATGGGCGTCGTCGTCGAGTGGCCCGGTGAGGCGCCCGCGCCCTGGCGCTTCGCCTTCATCGCCAGCGAGAGCCGGCCGCCCCCCTGCAGCGCCGCGGCGCTGGAGGTGGAACGGGCCGCGCGCCAGCGCGAGGAACTCAACGCGCTGTACGTGGCAATGACCCGTGCACGGGAGCGCCTGGTGTTCTCGTCCGTGCAGCCGCACGCCGCCGGCGAGAGCAGCTGGTGGCAGCGCGTGCTGCCGGTTTGCGGCGCGCTGGCAGCGCCGCAATGCGCCGCCGGCGCAGCGGCCGGCGCGGCAGGCGGGCCCGCGCGCTTCGAGCTGGCACAGCTGCCGCTGCTGCGGGACGCGCCGTCGCGGGGCTTGCCGCAGTCGGCCGCCGCGCCCTCCCTGGAGTCGCAGGAGTCGCGGTTCGGCCAGGCCTTGCACCGGCTGCTGGAGGGCTGGACAGCGCGTTCGCCGGATTTCGCCGCGGCGCAGCTGCGGCGGGTGGCGCGCGAGTTCGCCCTGAGCGAGGCGGCCGCCGCAGAGGCGGCCGCGATGGCGCACCGCATCCTGGGCGGAGAGGGCGCCTGGGCCTGGGACCCCGAGCGCATCGACTGGCAGGGCAATGAGGTGCCCTTGCACCACGACGGCGAGCTGCTGCGGCTGGACCGGCTGGTGCGCCGCGCCGGCAGCGGCGAATGGTGGGTGCTCGACTACAAGTCCGCCGCGCGCCCCGAGCTCGAGGCCGTGCTCGTCGAGCAGCTGACCCGCTACCGCGTCGCGGTGCAGACGGCCTATCCGGGCGACACGGTCAAAGCCGCATTCCTCACCGGCCAAGGCCGGCTGGTGCCGCTGCCATGACGGTGGCCGTGATCGGCGCCGGGCCGGCGGGCTTGATGGCGGCCGAAGTGCTGTCGCAGGCCGGGCAGCAGGTCGAGGTGTTCGATGCCATGCCTTCGGCCGGCCGCAAGTTCCTGCTGGCGGGCAAGGGCGGCCTGAACCTGACGCATTCGGAACCGTTCGATGATTTCGCGTCCCGCTACGGTGATCGTCGGCGGCGTATCGAGCCGTTGCTGATGGAATTCGGCCCGCAGGCGCTGCGCGCGTGGGCGCAGGACCTGGGCATCGCCACGTTCGTGGGCACCTCCGGGCGGGTGTTTCCCGCGGACATGAAGGCGGCCCCTCTGCTGCGCGCCTGGCTGCACCGGCTGCGGGCGGCAGGCGTGCGGCTGCACATGCGGCACCGCTTCGTCGGCTGGACCGCGCAAGGCGATCTGCGGCTGCTGGCACCGGGCGGCGAGAAGTCGGTGCCTGCCGACGCCCTCGTGCTCGCCTTGGGCGGCGCGAGCTGGCCGCGCCTGGGTTGCGATGGCGCGTGGGTGCCGCTGCTGGAACAGCGGGGCGTGGGCGTCGCGCCGCTGGCGCCGGCCAACTGCGGCTTCGACGTGCGCAATGGCTGGAGCGCGTATTTCGCTTCGCGCTACGCGGGCCAGCCGTTCAAGTCGGTCGCGATCCGCTTGCCAGGATTCGCCCGTCGCGGCGAATTCGTGGCGACGGCGACCGGCGTGGAGGGCAGCCTCATCTACGCCGCCTCGGCGCTGCTGCGCGAGGAGATTCGCGCGCGCGGCAGCGCCAGCTTCGAGCTGGACCTGCTGCCGGCCAGAAACGCGGCCCAGGTGCTCGCGGAAGTCTCTCATCCGCGCGGCTCGCGCTCGCTCGCCAGTCACCTGAAAAGCCGCTTGGGCATCGATGGCATCAAGCTCGCGCTGCTGCACGAGCTGCTGCCCCGGACGGACCTGCACGATGCCGCGCACCTGGCCGCAGCCATCAAGGCCTTGCCCGTCACGCTCGTGGCGGCCCGGCCGATCGAAGAGGCGATCAGCACGGCCGGCGGGGTGCGCTTCGAATCGCTCGATGAAAACCTGATGCTGCGGCAGGCGCCGGGCGTGTTCTGCGCCGGCGAGATGCTCGACTGGGAAGCTCCCACGGGCGGCTACCTGCTGACGGCGTGCTTCGCCACGGGGCGGGCCGCCGCGCAAGGCGTGCTGAACTTTCTCGGGGCCGCTCAGAACTTGGCGCGGTAATAGATCATCGGCTTGCCGCCGCTGCGCCGCAGCGTCACGCGCGCGCCGCTTTCCAGTTGCAGGCCGATGAAGCCGCGGTCGGCGACGAAGCCGCTTTTCCGGACCGGGCGAATCTGCATTTCCACCCGCGCGCCGTAATCCGGCTCGTGCAATCGCACCAGGGTCAGCGTGTCGGCCGGCATCACCCGCCGCCACGCCGTCACGTCGATGCGATAGTTGCTGTCCAGCGTGTAGCGCCAGTGCAGGCCCAGGTTCAGGCTGGTTGCGCCGCCCGGGTAGGGGCCGGCCCCGGCAAGCGCTGACCCGTGGACGGTCGCCATGCCCAGCGAAAGCCCGAGGGCGGAACGGCGCGGCGGCAACCAGGTCATGTCGATCCGGGACGAGCGGCTGGGCCCGTCGATGCTGTCGAACCGTGGCAGCGAGGACGTGGACAGCTGCAGCTGCAAGCGATCCTTGTCCTCGGACATCGTGGACGCCGGCTCCAGCATGAACGCGTCGGCTTCGAAGGCCCAGGCGCCGCAGCCCGCCAGCCCCAGGGCCAGGGCCAGGGCCAAGCCGACTCGGGGGCGCAGGCCGGCCCAGGCCTTCGACCGATCCGCACCCCGGGCAACGATGGCGTCCATGCACACCTCCGACCGTGAATGCCAGTCTAGGGACGGCACCGCGCCACGGTATGTCGGACGCAGCCCAAACTCGAAGTCGGCGTTTGGAGCGCGCGCGTGTCGGCGCTGACTGCCGAGCAGGCCTTGATTCACGTCAAGTGAAGCGCGAAAAATCAGGGCGAAAAGCCCCGGGCGGGTGCGTAGCTCTACGATTCGCTCTTGACGACCTGGCGCCCCCGGTTGACGAAAAGGCGGTCGATGATGCGTGTCGCGATACCCGGATCCTGGCGGTTGCGCGTGGCCCGGGCGCTGGTCGCCACGGCGATCGCCGGCGCCTGCGCCGCCACCTGGTCGCAGACGACGCCCGGCCCCACCATTCTTGCGCGCGAATCGGACACCTGCGGCACATGGCAGCGCGATCAGAACGAAGCGCGCAGGTTCTGGGTCTTCGGCTACCTGAGCGGGCTGAACACGGCTCGCGGCGGCGTCTACCACGCGCCTTCCGACGCGCTGCGGCACGTTGTCGACCCCGAGGAAGTCGTCTCGTGGATCGGCAAATACTGCAAGCAACACCCGCAGCACACCCTGCAGCACGCCGCCGACAAACTCTTGCTCGAACTTTCGACCAAGTGAGCCCGCGGCCGCGGTGCCGGTTGCGCGCTCTCACGACGGTTTGGAGCCGGACGTGCGCGCCGCGGTTTGTCCGATGCGCCACATCGCGACCGCAGCCGGTGCACAATCGTCGTGTCAATCGTTTCGAAAGACCAGCATGCGGATGGCTTCAGTCGTCTTTGTCTCCATGGCTCTCTCGGCTTGCGCCGGCGGACCGCATGGAGGTTACGGATATGGCCCCGACTACCGGGACGCTCCGCCGGTCAGGGTAGGCCCGAGCGGCGACCCGCCGGCGCACCCGCTGGCGCGCTCCGCGACCTACACCTGCGAAGACCTCACCACGATCAAGCTGACCGAAGGCCAGCCCACGGCGCAGGTGACCTTGAACAGCGGCCTGGTCCTGGGGCTGGCCCGCCAGCCCGATGCGCTCGGCTCGCGCTACGGCGCGCCGCCCTATGAATTCCGCACCCGCGGCGACGAGGGGAGTTTTTTCGCGAACAACCGGGTGGTGCGCTGCCGGGTGAAGTGAGGCGGGGCGGGCGGCGGCGCGCCGCTTTCAACAGGCATGCAACGCGGGAGAGCGGCGTGCGTGATCGCGTAAAGTCAGGGACGGAGGATCACAATGAAGATCGTCGTCCCGCTGGCCCTCGCGCTGGGGTCGTTTTCCTGCCAGGCCGGCACCATCTACCTGTGCAAGGCTTATGGCGGCGGCACGTTCTGGGCGGCTTCCCATTGCAATCAGCACAACGCCCTGATAGAGCGGATCGTCAGCGTTCCTGACGGGATGCCTTTCCACCAGCAGGTTCAACTGGCCGAGCAGCAACGGCGCCCGGGCATGTCTACCGGCAGCCATTCGAGCACGACGACAACAACGACCACATCGCGCGGCCCATCGGCCCAGGACGTACAGGCTGAATGTGCCGCGCTCGACGGCAGGGTCGCCTCTCTGGATGCGCTGGCGCGACAGCCGCAAAGCGCCCAGATGCACGATTGGATTCGAGGCGAGCGAAAGAAGGGGCGGGACCGGCAGTTCGCGATTCGGTGCCGCTGACGTGGCCAGTGCTCAGCGGGGTCGGCCGGCGGGCGGATTCAAGATGCGCGCGGCGATTGATCTTGCGCGTGGCCGAAACAGAAGGAGAAGACGAGCCTTACCCCCGGCACTGGCTCCACAGTTAGGGCTGCTTGGTTCCCCACCTGACCCGGTTGGCCGCTTCACCATGCGGGGAGGCCCGTCAGCCGCTATTGTAGGCGCGCGGGCAATGTCCTTCGGCAGCGCGGGGAACGTGCTGGGGCAGCCCGTAGAATCCGGCGCATGTCCTACCTCGTGCTCGCCCGCAAGTACCGGCCCAAGACCTTCGCGGAGATGGTGGGCCAGGAGCACGTGGTGCAGGCGCTGAGCAATGCGCTGAACCAGCAGCGCCTGCACCACGCCTATCTTTTCACGGGCACGCGCGGGGTCGGCAAGACCACGGTGTCGCGCATCCTGGCCAAGTCGCTCAACTGCCAGGGGCCCGATGGGCAGGGCGGCATCACGGCCACGCCCTGCGGCGTGTGCCAGGCCTGCGCCGACATCGACAGCGGGCGTTTCGTGGACTACACGGAACTGGATGCCGCCTCCAACCGGGGCGTGGACGAGGTGCAGTCGCTGCTGGAGCAGGCGGTCTACAAGCCGGTGCAGGGCCGCTTCAAGGTGTTCATGATCGACGAGGTGCACATGCTCACCGGGCACGCGTTCAACGCGATGCTCAAGACGCTGGAAGAGCCGCCCGAGTACCTCAAGTTCGTGCTGGCGACCACCGATCCGCAGAAG
>JAMPXR010000070.1 GCA_023701085.1 Ramlibacter sp.
ACGATCCATTACGAGAATCCGCTGAACGTGGTGGGCACGGTGCCTTACTGGGGCGAACAGGTGCTGCTGTGCAAGCGCAACATCGAGCCGCGCTGGGGCAAGTGGACCCTGCCCGCCGGCTTCATGGAACTGGGCGAGACGACGCAGCAAGGTGCCGTGCGCGAAACCGAGGAAGAGGCCGGGGCCCAGATCGAACTGGAAGGCCTGCTGACGGTGCTGAGCGTGCCGCGCGTGAGCCAGGTCCATCTTTTCTACCGTGCGCGCCTGCTCAGCGAACGCTTCGATCCCGGCCATGAAACGATCGAGGCCCGGCTGTTCGCCGAACGCGACGTCCCCTGGGATGAAATCGCTTTCAAGACCGTGCGGGAAACCCTGCTGCGCTTCTTCGAGGACCGGCGCCGAGGGCGCTTCGAAGTCCACAACATCGACATCGCCTGAGCCGCGCGTGAACGGCGTCAGGGCGCGACCGCCCTCGGCCGCCGCCACCCGTCGACAACCCTAGTTCCTGACCCTGCTCTCCTCGCGCAGCCTGGCTTCCTCGCGGCGCTTGACGCAAAGCGGATGGTTCCTGGCCCCGGGCTTTTCGCATTGCTCGGCCAGGCAGAACTCCTTCGACAGGAACACCTTGTCCCGGCACGCCTCGGCCGGGTTCGGCGCGGTCGGCGCGGCCTGCGGGGCGGCCGCCAATCGCCGCTCTTCGATCTTCGGAGGCGGCGGTGGGGGCTCTTCACGGCGGGTTTCGACCGCCACGGGGGGCTCCGCCTGCGCCTTGGCTGTGGCGGCCGTGCGCCGCGCCGGTGCGACCCTGGCGACAGGCGCTGCAGGCCTTGCCGCCGCGACGCTCTCGGCGGGCGGAGCACTCGCGGCAGGCGGGACGGTCTCGGCGGGCGCCGCCGGCGCTGCCACGGGCGCAGGCGCTGGTGCTTGCGTTGGCGCAGCGACGGCGGCCACATGGTCGGCGGCGACAACGCCCGGCGAGGGCGCGGAACCCCGGCTCGCCGTCGCGGTGGCGGCCGATTCGACACCTCCCCTGTCCATCATCATCAAGGCGGCAACACCGACGGCGGCCAGGGCGGCGACCGCCGCCACTGCGGCGATCAAGGGCCTGCGGCGCGCCGGCGTGCCGGCGACCGCGGCGCCAGTCGCGGACTGCGGCTGCGGCTGCGGCGCGTCCGCCGCAGAGGCCGCCAACGCCGCGGAGAGATCCGGCGGATCCAGGAAGATCGCCGTGGCTTCCGGATCCGCGGCCGGCGCGGGCGGCGCCTGCGGCTCGCGAGGCTCCACGACCGTGTTCGTGAAATCCTCCGACGGCTGTTCCTGTTGCGCGGCGATTCCGGGTAATTTGGCGCCTGAGGACGCCCGCACGGCGTCCAGGGCCGGCGTCGCCGCGATCGGCGCCATGTCGGTGGCGGCCTGCGGCGAAATGGCCGGCCCCGGCGGCAGGGTCTGGTCGGCGGACCGCTGCGCCTCGGGGAGCGGCAATGGCGCGGGCACCGGGTCGCTGCCCGCGCGCTGGCGGGTGGCTTTCAGGTCTTCTGCGCCCGATGGCGTGTCCGAACCCATGAGGACCGTGTCGCTGAACGAGCCGGTCGCCGCGGAAAGCTTGCGCAGGCGCCGCCGGGCGAGGTCCGCATAAATGCCGTCGGGGAATTTGTTCAGGAACCCTTCCACTTCCTCGGGGTCGGAGGAGTCCCTGACGTCCTTCCAGTACACCAGTTCGATTTCCTGCGTCACCGTGGAGCCGCTGGTGGGCGAATTGCCGGTACCGGTGGCCGACCGGGGCGGCCTGGAACCGGCGCCGTCCATTTTCCTCAGAGGGTCCGCCGGCGGCACGATGGTGGCGTCCTCGGCGCGGCGTATGGCGGACTGCAGCGCCGCCGCGAAGTCCCGCGCGCTGGCAAAGCGCTGCTCACGGTCCTTGGCGAGCGCGCGCGCCACCACCGCGTCGATGGCCGAGGGCAGCCGGCTGTTGAACGTGCTCGGCGGCGGCGGCGTGTGGCCGATGATCTGGTGGATGATGGAAAAATCGTTGTCGCCGTCGAACGGCCGCTTGTCGGTCAGCAACTGGTACAGCACCACGCCGACCGAGAACAGGTCGGCGCGCGCATCGGTCTTCTGGCCCTGCACCTGCTCGGGCGACATGTACTTCAGCGTGCCCACCATGCTGCCCTGGGTGCGCGTCGCCTCGCCGGAATTCTGGATGCGCGCCACGCCGAAATCGGTGAGCTTGACGCGGCCTCCCGGCTCGATCAGCAGGTTGGCCGGCTTGATGTCGCGATGCACGACGCCCTGCTTGTGCGCGTAATCCAGCGCCGAAAGCAGGTCGCGGATCATCTTCAGGGACTGTTCGAGCGAATAGCGGCTGCCCTTGTCGAGGTAGTGCTTCAGATCCTCGCCCTGGATGTACTCCATCACCAGGAAGGCGATGTCCCCGTCGCGGTCGGAGTCGTAAACGCTGACGATGTTGGGATGCTGCAGGCGAGCCGCCGATCTGGCCTCGGTACGAAAGCGGACCTCGTATTCGGTCGCGGCCTCCTCGGACAGGTTCTCCACCTTGACGGTCTTGATCGCGACGCGGCGCTCGAGGTTCGGGTCCCGGCCCTCGTACACGATCCCCATCGCGCCCCTGCCGAGCACGCGGACCAGGTCATAGCGGCCAAGCTTCTTGAGACTCACGACAAGGGCGTCCTGGTAGCGGCGGAATATTCATTCTAGCCCGCGCCTGCCGCGCGACCCCGCTTGCGGCGGCCCGCTGTCTCGTACCGGATACGCAGGATTTCCCGCAGAAACTCAGGTCGTCACCGAATACAGCACGAGCGGCGAGCTTTCAGCGTCACGCGAACAACCCAGGGTGATCTGACCGTGACCGACCAGCTGGCACTCCGTGCGGCGCAGCACGACGGGCTCGCTCTGGTTGCCGGCATAGACCCAGGTGCCGAAACTCGAGGTGTCGTTCAGGATGAAGTGGCCGGCGCGCCATTCGATGGTGGCATGCACGCGCGACACGCGGGAGTCGTTCAGCGACAACGAAGCGGACGCGGCCCGGCCCAGTGTGAGCCTTTCTCCGCTCGGCTCGAGGCGCAACGACTGACCCAGGGCGGAGAGCTCGAGCAGGCCGTGCCCCGTGGCCTTGACCTTCGACATGGACATGCCCATGACCGTGACCTCGCTGTCGCGATCCGGCTGCCAGTCGACGCGGAATACGGCGGTGGCCTCGGTCTTGCCGCGCAGGTAGATCAGCCCGATGCTGCGCAGCCGCGCCTGCTGCAACGGATCCAGCGCATCGCGCACGCGCTGCGTCGTGAGGATCTGCTCGGCGCCGGCCAGGTCCGCGAGGCGGGCCGCGCTGTTGACGGCGTCGCCGTAGCAGTCACCGTCGATCTCGACCACTTCACCGGATTCGACGCCGATCTGCATCTGCACCGCGGGAGCGCCGCCGCCCGGATGGACCGGCTGCTGCTGCAGCCGGCTCTGGATCGCGATGCAGGCCGCGAGCGCGCCGGCTTCGTCCGGGAAGACCACGAACAGGCCGTCGCCCAGCAGTTTGACCACCCGGCCGCTGTGCTGTTCGAAGGTCTTGCCGAGCGCGCCGGTCAGTTGCGTCACGAAGCGTCCGGCGGTCTCGTCGCCGAGCCGCTCGAAGATGCCAGTGCTGCCGACCAGGTCCGCGAAAACAACGGTTGGCACGATGAGTGGAGCGCCCCCGGGTTGGTGAGGTGGATGATCCCTGTCGCGTCGATTCTATGCGCGGCCGCGCGCGGCTCGCCAGCGCAGCAATCGGGCACTGCGACGCCCATAAAGGCGCGGTACACGAAGCGGGCAGCCGCGATGGGCAAGAAAAAGCGGGCTGCGACCCGTTGGCCGCAGCCCGCTTATCCGGTTTGATGATTGGTCGGCGTGGCGGGATTCGAACTCGCGACCCCTTGCACCCCATGCAAGTGCGCTACCAGGCTGCGCTACACGCCGACAAGCGTGCGATTATAACGCCTGCGCTCAGCGCGGCGGGTGCTCGCGACCGGCACACGGTTCGCGTGCGACCCTCAATGCGAGGAGGACAGCAGGTCCCGAATCTCGAACAGCTCGCGGCGCACCAGCATCAGTTCCTGCGAGACCCGGTCGCGCTCCTCGGGCAAGGCGCTGTCCTCGAAGTCCCCGAAGGTCGAGTCCTCGACCTCGATCACTTCCACGCCCTCGAGCATCACTTCGCCGGCGCGGCGCTTGTCGCGCTCGATCTGCACGAGCTCCTGCAGCTTGTTGCGCGCGCCGCTGATCGTGAAGCCCTGGTCGTACAGCAGGTCGCGGATGCGCCGGATCATCAGCACTTCATGATGCTGGTAATAGCGCCGGTTGCCGCGCCGCTTCATGGGCCGCAATTGGGTGAACTCCTGCTCCCAGTACCGCAACACATGCGGCTTGACGCCGCAAAGGTCGCTCACTTCCCCGATCGTGAAGTAACGCTTGGCCGGTATGGAGGGGAGTGCTTTCTCCATTGAAATCAATGTTGTAGGAGAGATAGCTGCTAGGTTACTCTAAGACGAGCCGGCATGCAAAGCCTGTTCACGGGGAAGCGGCGAAGTGTTGCTTGCGTTCACTCGCCGGCGTCGCCGCTGCCCTGGATCTGTTCCTTGAGCTTGTGGCTGGCGTGGAAGGTGACCACGCGGCGCGCCTGGATCGGAATCGCCTCGCCGGTGCGGGGGTTGCGCCCCGGGCGGGGTGCCTTGGTGCGGATCTGGAAATTGCCGAAGCCGGAGATCTTCACGTCCTTGCCCTCGACCAGGCTGTCGGAGATCAGGTCGAAGAATGCGTCGATCATGTCCTTGGATTCGCGCTTGTTCAAGCCGATCTGTTCGAACAGCAGTTCCGCCAGCTGAGCCTTCGTCAATGCCGGCGTTTCCAGGGTTTCGACCGCGAAGTCCATGGTGTCTGGTTTCTGGATTGTTGTGGCGAGCGCGGCCATACGACTACCCCCTCAGGCGTCCGCCCAGACGGCCGGCGATCCGGTCCACCACCGCCTTGACGGCCGAGTCGATCTGTTCGTCGGTCAGTGTGGCTTCGCCGCTGGCCAGCGTCAAGCGGACGGCGAAGCTTTTTTCATGCGCGCCCAGGGCGGGCGCCGCCTGCTTGGGCTTGTAGACGTCGAACAGCCAGGCATCGCGCAGCAGCCCGCCCGAGTCGGCCGAATGGATCGCTTCCATCAGGGCGCCGTGGGTCACCGAATCGGCGACGATGACGGCGATGTCCCGCTGCACCGGCTGGAACTTGGGCACCGGCTCGAACGCGGCGACCTGCCGCGCCAGCACGGCATCGAGGTCGAGTTCGAACAGCACGGGCGAGTGCGCCAATTCCCATTGCTGGCGCCAGCGCGGATGCAGTTCCCCGACGACGCCCACCTCGCGGCCGTCCAGCCACACGCTCGCGCAGCGCCCGGGGTGCATGGCCGGATGCGATGCGGGTTCGAACCGCGCCTTGCGCGGCGACAGCAGCGCCTCCACGTCGCCCTTGGCGTCGAAGAAATCGACAGCGCCGCCCTTGCGCGCCCATTGCAGCCCGTCCGCATCCCCGTAAGCCAGCCCGGCCACCCGCATCGGCTGATGGATGCCCTTCACGGTCGTATCGGTGGTCGCGACCGACCCGTCGCGCAGGAACACGCGGCCCAGTTCGAAAACCCGCACCCGTTCCGCCTTGCGGTCCAGGTTGAACTTGAGCGCCTGCAGCAGGGAGCCGAGCAGCGAAGAGCGCATGACACCCATCTGGCTGGCGATCGGGTTGAGCAGGCGTATCGGATCCGGATTGCCGGCGAGTTCGCGCTCCCAGCCTTCCTCGACGAAGCTGAAATTGATGGTTTCCTGGTAGCCCAGCGCCGCCAGCACCCGGCGCACCGCGAAGCGGCTGCGACTGGCCTCCGGCGGCAGCTTGGCCGTGATCGGCGCCAGTGGCGGCGTGGTCGGCAGGCGGCCATAGCCGATGATCCGCACCACCTCTTCGATCAAGTCCTCCTCGATCGTCAGATCGAAACGGTAGGGCGGCGGCTCGACGGTCAGGACACCCTCTTCCGCGCTCACCGGCAATCCCAGGCGCGAGAGCGCGTCGCTGCATTGCTGCTGGGTGATGGGCATGCCGATCACCTTGGCAGCCCGCGCCACGCGCAGGCGTACCGGCTCGCGCTTCGGCAATTCGAGCACCACGTCGTCCATCGGGCCGGCCTCGCCGCCGCAGATCTCGAGGACGAGGCGCGTGATGCGCTCGATGTGTTCCACGGTCGTGCTCGGGTCCACCCCCCGTTCGAAACGGTGGCCGGCGTCCGTGGAGAAGTTGTAGCGGCGCGATCTCCCCTGGATGGCCTGCGGCCACCAGAACGCGGCTTCGACGTAGACGTTGCGGGTGTCGTCCGACACGGCGGTCCAGTCGCCGCCCATGATGCCGGCGAGCGACTCCACCTGCTTGTCGGCGGCGATCACGCCCACGGCCTCGTCCACCGTGACCGTGCTGCCGTTCAGGAGCTTGAGCGATTCGCCCGGCCGGCCCCAGCGCACTTCCAGCGCGCCGTGGATCTTGTCGTAATCGAATATGTGGGACGGGCGACCGAACTCGAACATCACGTAGTTCGAGATGTCCACCAGCGCCGTGACGCTGCGCTGGCCGCAGCGTGCCAGCCGATCCACCATCCATTGGGGCGTCTTGGCCCGCGTGTCGACCTTGCGCACGATGCGCCCCGAGAACCGGCCGCACAGGTCGGGCGCCAGCACCTTGATCTTCAGCTTCGCGTCGTGCACCGGCTGGACCGGCGCGAACTCGGGCTGCTTGAGCGGGCTGCCCGTCAGGGCCGACAACTCGCGCGCGACGCCGAACACGCTCAGGGCATGCGCCAGGTTGGGCGTGAGCTTCAACGTGAACAAGGTGTCATCGAGCTGGAGGACCTCGCGCACGTCCGCGCCCGGCACGGCGGCGGCGTCCAGTTCGAGAAGCCCGCCATGGTCGTCGGCAAGCTGGAGCTCGCGCGCCGAGCACAGCATGCCCTGGCTTTCCACGCCGCGCAGCTTGCCCAGCTGGATCTGCAACGGCTTGCCGTCCTCGCCCGCCGGAAGCTGCGCACCCACCAGCGCGCACGGCACCTTGATGCCGGCGCGCGCGTTTGGCGCCCCGCAAACGATGTTGAGCAAGTCGCCCTGCCCGACATCGACCTGGCACACGCGCAGGCGGTCGGCGTTGGGGTGCTGCTGTGCCTGTTTGATCTCGCCGACCACCACGCGCGTGAACGGCGGCGCCACGGGGCGCAGTTCTTCCACCTCCAGCCCGCCCATGGTGAGCGTCTCGGCCAGTTGTTGCGTGCTCAGCGGCGGATTGCAGAATTCGCGCAGCCAGGACTCGGGAAATTGCATGGTGGTCGTATTCGTGGAATTGGGTTCGCCCGGTCTACTCTTCGGGGGGAGCCATCATCGGAATTGGCGCAGGAACCTGACGTCCCCGTCGAAGAACAGGCGCAGGTCGTTCACGCCGTAGCGCAGCATGGTTAGCCGGTCCGGCCCCATGCCGAAGGCGAAGCCGATGTACTTCTCCGGGTCCAGGCCCATGTTGCGCACCACCGCCGGGTGCACCTGGCCCGAGCCGCACACTTCCAGCCAGCTGCCCGCCAGCGGCCCGCTCTGGAACTGGATGTCGATCTCCGCGCTGGGTTCGGTGAACGGGAAGAAGCTGGGCCGAAAGCGCAGCGCCAGGTCGTCGCTCTCGAAAAAGGTGCGGCAGAAATCGGTGAAGACCACCTTCAGGTCCTTGAAGCTCACGTTCTCGCCCAGCCACAGGCCCTCGCACTGGTGGAACATCGGCGAATGCGTCGCGTCGCTGTCCACGCGATAGGTGCGCCCCGGGGCGATCACGCGGATCTCGGGCATGGTGCCGCCCGCCTGCACCGTCTTCGCGTGCTTCTTGATGTGCGCATGCGCATAGCGCACCTGCATCGGGCTGGTGTGCGGCCGCAGGTTGTAGGCGATGCCGTCCTCACCCTTGATGTCGACGTAGAAAGTGTCCTGCATCGAACGCGCGGGATGGTTGGGCGGATTGTTCAGGGACGTGAAGCTGTGCCAATCGGTCTCGATCTCGGGCCCATCGGCGACGTCGAACCCCATGCTCGCGAAGATGCGCTCGATGCGCTCCATCGTGAGGCTCACCGGATGCAGGCCGCCGGGGTCGCGCAGCCGTCCGGGCAGCGTCACGTCCAGCGCCTCCGCCTTGAGCTGCGCATCGAGCTCCGCGTCCGCGAGCGCCTGGCGCCGTCCGGCCAGCGCCGCCTCGATGGCCTGCTTGGCCGCGTTGATGGCGGCCCCGCGCGTCTTCTTCTCGTCCACGCCCAGCGCGCCCAGGCCTTTCATCAGCTCGGTGATGCGGCCGGACTTGCCGATGAACTGCGCCTTGGCATTTTCGAGATCGGCGGGCGTGCGCGCGCCGGCGAACGCGCGGCGCGCGCTGTCGACGATGGAATCCAGTGTGTCGGTGGACATAAAGTTGAAACAGGGCTAGTGCCTGCGGCCCTAGCCCCGTCCTTGCTGATTACACCTGGGCGGGAGCAAAACGCGTCGCGCCCGCCGTGAACTCAAGCAGCCAGCTTGGCCTTGACCTGCTCCACGATACCGGCGAACGCCGCCTTGTCGTGCACTGCGATGTCCGCCAGCATCTTGCGGTCGATGTCGATGCCGGCCTTTCGGATGCCGTTGGCGAACTGGCTGTACGTCAGCCCCAGTTCCCGGGCTGCCGCGTTGATGCGGGCGATCCAGAGCTGCCGGAACACCCGCTTCTTGGTGCGGCGGTCCCGGTAGGCGTACTGGCCGGCCTTCATCACCGCCTCCTTGGCGATGCGGAAGACGTTGCCGCGGCGGCCGCGGAAGCCCTTGGCCAGGGCGAGAACCTTCTTGTGGCGGGCGCGAGCCGTTACACCACGTTTGACGCGAGGCATGTTGCTTCTCCTTGTTCGTCGGGGTTCAGAGGCCGGCGAAGGGCAGCATCTGCGCGATGTGACCCATGTTGGTCTCATGCACAGCGGTCGGGCCCCGCAGGTGTCGCTTGTTCTTGGTGGTCTTCTTGGTCAGGATGTGACGCTTGAAGGCCTGCGCGCGCTTGACGGTCCCGCCGGGACGAACGCGGAAGCGCTTTTTCGCCCCGCTCTTGGTCTTCATCTTGGGCATGTGAATGCTCCTTTTGCCTTGTGCTCGTGAGGCGCCGCGAAGTCCTTCCGCGTCTTGATGGCCCCGAGCCACTTGTTCGAAAGCCCGAGGGCCTTCACTTCAACCGCGCCACCGGCGACCGGCCGCTGGCGCGTCGATTCTTCAGGCGGACGCCGCCTGGGAGGCTTCCGCCATCGGCCTGGCCGCCAGCTTCTTCTTGCCCGGCGCGATCAT
>JAMPXR010000071.1 GCA_023701085.1 Ramlibacter sp.
GCCATCGGCAGCAGCACGTAGCGGTAGTACTGCACGGTGGTGAAGCCCATCGCCATGCCGGCGTAACGCTGGCCCTTGGGCAGGGCCTGGATGCCGGCGCGCACCTGTTCGGCGATCCGCGCCGAGGTGAAGAAGCCCAGCGCGAACACCACCAGCATGATGTCGGGCACATTGCGCATCGCCAGGATCAGCGCCGGGATCACGTGGTACCACAGGAAGATCTGCACCAGCAGCGGAATGTTGCGGAACAGCTCCACCCAGGCGTTGCCGAATTTCACCAGTCCCGGGCTGCCCGGCAAGGTGCGGATGATGCCGATGACCGACCCGAGCGTCAGCGCCACGATCAGCGAGAGCAGCGCCACCGAGACCGTCCAGCCCCAGGCGGAAAGCAGCCATTCCCAGTAGGTGGGGTACTTGCCCCCCGGATCCTGCAGGAAGACCTGCCATTGCCAGTTCATCGAAACGCTCCTCGATTCTTGTCGGTATGGACGGCGTCCTCGTGGGCCCGTCCGTCATGTTGCTGGAAGGCGGCGGCATTTTCAAGCCGAAAGCCGTGCGGCAGCGCGCCCCCGGACAAAAAAAAGCCCGCCGCGCCAAGCGAGCGGGCTGTTCCATCGGCCGCCCCGGCTACTTCTGCTGGTACTCCTCGACCGGCTTGTCGTTCGGGTTCGCCCACGCCGCCTTGGTGGCTTCGCTGGCGGGCAGGTTGATCTTGATGTTCTTGGGCGGGATCGGCTGCATGAACCACTTGTCGTAGATCTTCTGGATCTCGCCCGTCTTCATCAGGTCATTGACGGTGTCGTCGGCCAGCTTCTTGAACGCCGCGTCGTCCTTGTGGATCATGATGGCGATCGGCTCGACGCTCAGCGGCTCGCCCACGATCCGGTAGTCCCCGGGGGTCTTCGAGGTGGCGATGTTGCCGGCGAGGATCTGGCCATCCATCACGAACGCGTCGGCGCGGCCCGATTCGAGCAGCAGGAAGCTGTCGGCGTGGTCCTTGCCGAACACCTCCTTGAAGTCCACGCCCTTGGCGCGCTCGTGCTTGCGCAGCAGCTGCACCGAGGTGGTGCCGGTGGTGGTCGCCACGTTCTTGCCGTTCAGGTTGGCGATCGACGTGATGCCCGACTTGGCCTTGACGGCGATGCGCACTTCTTCCACGAAGGTCGTGTCGATGAACGTCACGTCCTTGGCACGGGTAGCGTTGTTGGTGGTGGAGCCGCACTCGATGTCCACGGTGCCGTTCTGCACCAGCGGGATCCGGTTCTGAGACGTCACGGGCAGGTACCGGACTTCCAGCTTCTTGCCCACCACCTTGTCGAGGCTGGCAATGATGCGCTGGCAGACTTCGATGTGGAATCCGCCGTACTTGCCGTCGCCCATCGTGTAGGACAGGCCGCCCGAGGAGTCGCGCACGCCCATGGTGATGACGCCCGACGCCTTGACCTTGCCGATGGTGTCGTAGGCTTGCGCGAAGACGCCGCCGCCGGCGAGGGCGGCAATGGCAAATGCCAACAAATGCTTCTTCATGCCAATCTCCTTTGTTGAAGCGTTAAAGGTTAACGAGAGTCGAAATTCTAGAGACTTCAGTTTTCGGGAATACCCCAACGGCGCCTGCGGCCCAGCGCCCGTGCCGGGCTGCGCGCCCGGGCATGCAGGAAATTCATCGGCCATGAATTCATCACTTGCGGCTGCCCTGGCTCGCCAGATACTCCCATAACGATTGCACCGTCCCTTTGGGAACGTCCCGGCCTAGGGGTTTTTCCCGATAGGCGCGCACTTCCATGGTCATCTCGAGGTCTTTCATCCCCGCCGGCGCCGCGCTGACGAGCCGCCGCGAGCGCAATTCCTTCTTCACCGCGCTGTGGGGCAGGAAGGCGACACCATGGCCTTCCAGCGCCATCACCTTCAGTCCCTCGGCCATGTCGGTTTCATAGACCCGGTCCAGGTGGATGGCGATGGGCGACTGCTGCAGGATCAGGTCGGTCACGCGGCCCAGGTAGGCGCCGGGCGCGTAACCCAGGTAGGGCAAGGGCTGGGCGGCACGGCCCGGCAGCTTGAAGATCGGCTCTCCATCCGAATCAGCCTTGCAATAGGGCGACAGCACCTCCTGGCCGAGCGCCACCATCTCGTAGCGGTCGGCGTCCAGCTGCAGGGGCTGCGAGGCATGGTGGTAGGCGATCAGCAGGTCGCAGCCGCCCTCCACCAGGCGCATCACGGCATCGTGCACGTTCAGCGCGATCAGGCGGCTCTTGATCGGGCCGAATTTCTCGCGCAGCGACGATACCCAGGCCGGGAAGAACGTGAACGCCAGCGTGTGCGGCACGGCGAACTCGATCACGTCGTGACCCGCCGAAGAGTGGCCGCGCAGCATGGCGCGCGTGCTTTGCAGCGCTTGCAGCATCTCCAGCGACTGCGCGTAAAGCGTCTCGCCCGCGGGGGTCAGCCGCGTGGGATAGGAGCTGCGATCCACCAGGTCGGTACCGGCCCAGGCTTCCAGCGCCTGGATGCGCCGCGAAAAGGCGGGCTGCGTCACATGGCGCAGCTGCGCCGAGCGGCTGAAGCTGCGTGTCTCGGCCAGGCTGACGAAGTCCTCGAGCCATTTGGTTTCCATGGCCGGAATTATTGCGGCATCCCCGGCCCGGCGCGCGCAAGCCCGGGCGGCGGCGGCCGCGTGCGGTACACTGGTATTTTGGTAAGCAGACGCAGCTCCCACCATGGCGACTCAAGACGATCGGATTCCCGTCGAACGAATCCAGACCGGCGTGCGGATGGAAAAGAAGCTCCTCAAGGTGCTCAAGGCCCTGGCGGAGCACAAGGACATGACGCTCGGGGAACTGCTGGAGGGCATCGTGCTGCATGCCCTGGAAGGCAAGCAGCCCTTTTCGCGGCAGACGCTGGCGCTGATCGCGCAGCTCAGGGACATCTACCAGCTGGACCTCGACGCGAAGTCCAGCCACAGGCTCAGGGACCGGCGCGGAGCGTAATCGCCAACCCGTGCCGAACGCAGACGGGGGACAACAAGACGAGGGGACGGGCTGCCATGTCGGAGCGACTCATCGAAAGCTACCGCGCGCCGCCGTCGGCGCTGCGCTTCATGGCGCGCGCGCTGCGGCGCTCGCGCGGCCTGGCCCCGGACGCGGCCGTGCCGCCGCTGGCGATGCGGTGGACCGGCCTGCGCATCGAGCCGGCCCAGCTCGCGGGCTTTTGCCGCGCCACCGGCCTGCGCGCGGATGCGGGCATGCCGGTGCTGTTTCCCCAGGTGATCGGCTTCCGGCTGCAGATGGCCTTGCTCACCCACCCCGCGTACCCGCTGCCCATCTGGAGCGCGCTGCAGGTGCGAAACCGACTGGTGCGGCACGTTCAGGTCGACGCCGGCGAAACGCTGGACCTGCGCACCCAGGTGGGCGGGCAGCGCATCGTGGACAAGGGCATCGAGGTCGACCTGTTCAGCCGCCTCATGCGCGGGGCGGTGTGCTGCTGGGAAGGCCGCACCACCTTCTTTTATCGCGGGCGGTTCGGCGAGCCGCAAGCGGCCGCGCCGCAGGCGGCGGCGCCGAGTGTGGCGCAGGCGCCGACCCTCGATCGCTTCCGCATGCCCGCCGGCGGCGGCTGGGCCTTCGGCAGGCTCACGGGCGACTACAACGGCATCCACTGCTGGAGCTGGTACGCCCGGCGCATGGGTTTCCCGCGGGCGTTCTCCCATCCCCAGCGCGTCGCCGCGATGTGCCAGGCGCGCCTGGCCGGGCCCGACTCCGAGGCGCAGACGCTGGACCTGTGGATCAAGGGACCGGTGTTCTACGGCGCGGATCTCAGCCTGAACGCCGCCCAGGGCGAGGAAGGCCTGCGCTTCGGCGTTTCCCTGGCGGGCGACGCGCGCAGCGCGCTGCTGGGCTGCTGGCGCGCCGGCGCACAGCCGCTGGCCGACCGTTGAAGAAGCGCGACGAACCCGATCGCGCCGCGCGCCTATTTTTTCGCAACGATCTGCGCGAGCGCGATGCGATCCTCGTCGAGGTTGCGCCGCTGGTTGTGGGCCATCTCCCTGAATTCGGGGCCCAGCAGCAAATGGAACCCGAGGGACGGCAAGCCTTCCTTGCGGATCTTCTCGGACAAGGCGGCAAACCAGGACCGCGCCTGGCCGGTCGTATCGGCCCAGTCGGCGATTTGAAATCCCGTCTGCTCGAGCAGCCGGCGCAGCTCTTGCGGCGTGGACAGGAAACTCGTTTCCGGCACGCGCGCCCAGGGAACCGGGAAATACACGGTGCCCGCCGGGCCTGCCAGGACGTCGTAGATGGCGAGCGTACCGCCCGGCTTGAGCACCCGGCGCATCTCGCTGTACAGCCGCGCCTTGTCCGGAATGTTCATGGCGACATGCTCGGTCCACACCACGTCGAACGACGCATCGGCAAACGGAAGCTCGAGCGCATCGCCTTGCAGGAACTCGACCTGAGCGGCCAGCCCGGACCGCTCGGTCAGCATCTGCGCTGCCCGGCAGTATTCGGCCGTCAGGTCGATCCCCGTGACATGGCAGCCGAACTCGCGCGCGATATTGCGCGCGGGGCCACCCAGGCCGCTGCCGACGTCCAGGACCCTCTTGGTGGCATCCAGGCCCGCCGCACGCGCCAGTTCCAGCGTCGCGGCGCGGCCCCGGATGTGGAACTCATCGATGGGCGCCAGGTCCGCCGGCGTCAGCCGGGCTATGTCCTTGCCCATCTTCTGGAGCGCCGCCAGGATTTCCGCGCCCACGTCGCGCGCCGCGTAATGTTGCTGGAGGGTCCGGTTCAATTCGCTTGACATGATTTCTCCTTTTGCTGTGCGCTCATCGAACGAGCAGCGCCCATGCCCAATAGACGGCGATCGCCATCTGTACCGCGAATGCCGCGAAACGGGCGTTGACCGCAAGAATGCTGGTGGACGCCACATGGATGCTGGACTGGATGATCCGGGCGGCGAGCAGCCACGGGGCCAGCGGGTCGGTGACTTCGGCGAGTCCGGTCGCGAGCGCCGCGAGCAGAAGCCCGCCGAACACCGGCAGCCCCTCCAGGCAGTTGGCGTGCGCCCGGGCCAGGCGCTGCATGAACGCGGACAGATTGGAATTGGCGGGATCGAACTCGTTGGACCGCGAGCGCCCGGTAAGGACGCGGTAGCTGCGCACCGCCTCCATGAGGATGAGCAGCAGCAGCGTCCACGAGATGAACAGCACCAGGACCAGGACCGTTCTGCTCATCGCTCACCCCAGCGCTCGAGTCGCGCCGGCACCGGTCGTCACAGTCTCGCGCGCGCTCAGGGGCCTCATCAGCGCCGCGCCTGCGGAAATTGCGGCAGGCCATCGTCGATGTCGACCCAGGGCGCCTTGGACGCGACATACGCGTGATACGAAGGCCGGATACCGGGATCGTCCCGCAAGGTGCCGCTTCGGATCGAAATGAATTCCTTGGTGCTCTGGCCGTGGCTGTAGATCGGGGAGCCGCAGCGCGAGCAGAAGTACCGGTTCTTGCCCGGACTGGACTCGTAAGCCGCGAGCAGATCGGCCCCGGCCGTGAAGTTCACGGCGCCGGCCGGATAGGCGACGTTGGTCACGCAGGAAGCCCCGGACGCCGCCCGGCACACCGCGCAGTGGCAGTGATACATGAAGAGCGGCGCGGCTTCGATCTCGTATTTCACGCCGCCGCACAGACAAGAACCCCGTACCATCCCGGTTTCTCCTTCCTGGCGCCGCACACCGGCGGACGCCGTCCAGTGGACGCCAGATGCCACCGCACGGCGGCGAGCCCTGCGGCGCCCGATTATGGATCGCCTCCGCAAGTCACGGCGTGATCGGCCCCGGAACTTTGCCCTTGACGGCCCATGCCGAAGCGGCGAAGGAGCGGGCGCCGTCAGGCTCACCGTCGAGGTAGGCATCCCGAACCGCATCGCGAAGTCTTTCTCTTGCGCCGCTATCCAGGGTCGCCACGTACTCCGCCCCAGGCCCGTCCGCTCCCAGGTACGGAGCCCAGTAGTCGGCGAAGGAGGCAAACTCCATTCGAATGCTCAGGCTCGCTTCGCACACGTCTTCCAGCCCCGCCGCCTGCCAGGCGGCCGCCAATTCTCCCGGACGGGTCATCGGGCGCGTGTAATTTCGCGCACGGCGTTCGTTGGCTCTTGCATCGAGCGCGGCCGCCGTGTCGAAGAAGATGCGATTCGCGACAAATCCTCCGCGCACATCCCAGACCGCCGCCGCGATCACGCCCCCCGGCTTCGCGACGCGCCGCATTTCGGCGATGGCCTGCTCGGCGCGCGGAACGAAGTGCAGGACGAGCAGCGAAAGCACCCGGTCGAACGTGCCGTCCGCGAATCGCAGCGAACAAGCGTCCCCCGCCTCGAAAGCGATGCGCGGGTCGGCATTGTGCGTTTTGGCATGCTCCACATAGATCGGCGCGTAGTCGACCCCCACGATTCCGGCCACGCGCCGGTCATGGGCCAGCGTGAACGCCAGGTGGCCGGTGCCGCAGCCTACATCGAGAATGCGCTCGCCGGCCGCGGTCCCGGCGAATTCGACGAAGCGCACGGCGAGCCGCCTGCTCCAGCGCCCCATCAGCAGCTCATAGCCATCGCCGTCCGCCGCGACGAATGTCGAGGAATGGCTCATGAGCGACTCTCCACCTTTCACGCCCAGCTTTGCGCGGGAACGTCGATCCAGACGGCGCGGGCCACAGCGACCAGGCGGCCGCCCGGTGCGAATACCGCCGAGCCGGCAAAGCGTTTGCGGCCGTCCACCCCGAACGGCCAGCCGGTCACCACGCACTCCTCGCCTGCCCTGATGGCACCGCGGATGGACGTGCTCAGTTCGCCCAGCACGATCGCAATGCCCTCGGGCAAAGGACAGACCGCGAAGCCGCCGGTGCAATCGAGCGCGGACCAGAAGAACTCCGGTCTCACCGACCCCGATTCGTCCGCGAGCGAGGCATCGGGGATCCAGGGCGCCGCAATCGTCGATGCGCCGTCGACAGGGCCTGGAAAGATGCGAAGCCCATCGAGCGGCTTGCGCTGCGGGCCGCAGACGAAACAGCCGGGAAAGCGGTGATTCGTGAAGCCGAGGAAGGACGCCGAGACTTGCCTTGCCTGTTCGTACGAGGGCGGCGGCGGCGGCTCGACTTCCACGGGGTGAGCGATCCTGGCCTCGCCGATGATCGTTTCGCCGTCATAGAGGACCGCCTGCTCTTGCGACGATTCGAGCCGCAAGGCCGTGCACAGCGGCGGAGGCGCTTTCAGCCGCGCCGTCACGGCGCCGTTCAGGCGCCGGGCCATGAGGCCGCACACATAGCCACCATTTCCCGAACGCGGCGGGCCACAGAAGCGCTGCGCGATCTCGAATCGATCAATATGCACTTCGACCTCCTGCAGGCTGAGCGACTGTAGTGTCGGCCCCGGCGCCCGGGATGCGCCCGGGATCTTGACCCTGCTGTCCGTAGGGACGAGATTCCTGGTTTGTTCCTGGTTTGTTCCTTGCAAGTTGCGATGCCGAGCGGCGGAGTTTAGCGGGCGCGTGGCGTTTTGTGTTGCCTGCGCGCGGCTCGCCGGCTATACAAAGCAAACGACTGTTTGCTATACTGCCCGCATGGCCAGCGCCCGGAATCCCCATGCCGACAGCCGCCTGCCCCAGGTGCTGGACGCGGCGGCGCGCCTGTTTCGCACGCGGGGATTCGAGGGAACCTCGGTGCGCGACATTGCGCGCGCCGTCGGCATGCTGCCGGGCTCGCTGTACTGCCATTTCGAGACCAAGGAGTCGCTGCTGGTCGCGGTCTATGTCAAGGGCGTGCGGCAGATCTCCGATGCGGTCCGGTTGGCCGTCGACCGGCAGGCCGACCCCTGGGACCGGCTGGAGGCCGCCTGCGTGGCCCACCTCGAAGCCATCCTGCACGACGACGACTACGCGCAGGTCGTGGTTCGGGTTCGCCCGTCCGACGTGCCGGCGGCCGATCGCAACCTGATCGAGCTGCGCAACCAGTACGAGTCCCTGTTCGAGGGGCTGGTCGGCGAACTGCCGCTGGCGCGCGGCACCGACCGGCGCGTGCTGCGGCTGATGCTCATAGGCGCCTTGAACGGGTCGCAGACCTGGTATCGCCCGAACGGGCGCCTGAACCCGCGGGCGATCGCCCGAAGATTCATCGCCCTGCTGCGGCAAGGGCAGGAGGTGGCAGCGTGAAAGGTGCTTCGAACGCGGATCTGATCCCGAAAGTCCTGGTCACCAAGATCGGGTTCGACGGCCACGACCGCGGCAGCCGCGTGGTCGCGGCGGGCTTGCGCGACGCCGGCATGGAAGTGATCTACACGCCGCCCTGGCAGGAAATCGCCGCGGTGGTCAAGCTCGCGACCGAGGAAGACGTGGACGTGATCGGGATTTCCTCGCTGGCGACCGACCACCTGATCGTGCCCAAGCTCATGTCGGCCCTGCGCGACGCGGGCCTGGGGGACATCGGCGTGCTGGTGGGCGGGATCGTGCCGGACGAGGACGAGCCCGCGCTGCTCGAGGCCGGCGTGGCGCGCATCTTCCATCCGGGCAGCGGCATGCCCGAGATCGCGCAGTTCGTGCGCGAGCTCGCGGCGCGCGTGCGCTCGCGCCGGGTCGCCGCGTGAATGGCCCGGTGGCAGGAGTGCACATGACCAAGACCGCCCACGACACGGCGTTCACGGGCGCCGACGCGCATGGCGCCTGGGAGCGCGAATACGCGGCCGGCGTCGCTGCCGACCGGCAGGCGAGCAACCGCTCCGGGATCGCGATCAAGCCCTTGTACACGGAGCGCGACTGGAACGCCGCGGATCGCGCGGCGGGCCTGGGCATGCCCGGGCAGCCGCCCTACACGCGCGGCATCTACGCCACCATGCACCGCGGGCGCACCTGGAGCCAGCGCCAGCTGATCGGCTTCGGCACGCCGGCGCAGTACAACGAGCGCCTGCGCGACCTGCTGGCCCAGGGGGCGACCGCGCTGTCGCTGATCCCCTGCAATTCGGTGTTCCGCGGCTACGACATGGACGAGTCCCACCTCGAGCTGCTGGGCACCTGCGGCACCGTCGTCAACTCCGCCAACCACATGGACGAGGCGCTGGCGGGCGTGGACCTGGCCCGCATCTCCTGCGCCCAGAACGACCCGTCCCCTTTCACCCTGCTCGCCTTCATGCTGGTCGCGGCGCGCCGGCGCGGCACCGACTGGCGGGCCGTGAGCGGCACCTCGAACCAGAGCGACTACCTCAGCCACTACGTCGCCAACCACATGTTCTTCCGCCTCGCGCTGCCGGGCGCGCGGCGCATCCTGGGCGATCACATCGAGTTCTGCAACCGCCACCTGCCCCGCTGGAATCCGATGTCGGTGGTGGGCCAGCACATGCAGCAGGCCGGCGCCAC
>JAMPXR010000072.1 GCA_023701085.1 Ramlibacter sp.
CCCAGTGCGTCGGGGCGGGCCAGTTCGGGAAGAAAGGCCGCCGTCAGCGATTCGCCGTACGAATAGAAGGTGTTGGAGACGACGATCAGCAACATCGCCAGCGCGACGCTGCCGGGGCCGGCCAGCGCCAGCGCCGCGGTCGATATGACACATCCCGCCGTGAACAGGGCCAGCAGGCGCTTCTTGGCGGCGCGCAGGTCCGCATAGGCGCCTATGCTGGGCATGGTCAGCATCACGATCGCGTAGGACACGCTCAGGGCCGCGGTCCAGGCAAAGGTGGCCCATTCGGCCTTGCCCGCGATGCCGCCGACGAAGTAGGCCGCGAAGACGGCCGTGATCACCACCGTGGTGTAGCCGGAGTTGGCGAAGTCGTACATGGCCCAGCCGAACACCTCGCGCTTGCGCACGCCGGGGTTCAGCGCGTCCCGCGAAAACAGCGCCATCGGGCCCTCCTCCACCAGGTTCGCGGCCTTCAGGCCGCGTTATCTTCCGTCACTCAATGCAAATGACGGGGGCGCCTTCCGCCGCCGTGCCCCGACCCGCCGCCCGATCCCCGCGGCGGCTTGCCGATTTCCAGCGAATTCACCAGCGCATCGAAGCGCTGGCCGAACAGCTTGTCGATCTCGGCGACCACCCCCGACAGTTCGGAGCCGTCGAAATGGCGTTCCATCAGGTCCACCACGTCCTCGACCAGCAGGTCGCGCTGCACCTGCATGATGGCCGCGGGCGTCGGGCCGACGAACAGCATCACGAAGTCGTCCCGCGATTCGGCTTCCGGAGATTCCTCCTCCTCGTCGAACTCCGCGTCGTAGAAGGTGACCTCGATGGCGGCGCCCTGCTCCGACAGCTCGTTGAGGCTCATGCACATCTCATCGAGCGACTGGCGGAAGTCCTCGTCGCCGGGCACCGTCCAGCATATGCGCAGCAGATGCTCGGGCGCGTCGAACTTGATCCCGGGCTCTTCCTCGTAGGAGCTTTCCGCGCCGTCGGCCAGCGACTTGGCGCCGGCATAGGTCCACAAGGGTTTGAGCGCGTCCTGCAGCTGCGCGTAGCTCACGTCGGGCCGCAGCGGCACCTCGCCATGGACATGGATTTCGAACGGAGCGTTATAGCGTGACATGGCGATACCCGACTTTCTCACACATCATGGTGCCCCGAGCCGGAATCGAACCGGCATGCCGCCTTCCGGCAAGCGGCGGATTTTAAGTCCGCTGTGTCTACCAATTTCACCATCGAGGCCTACCGGCATTGTGAAACAAAAAAGAAACAGCCCCGGTAGCTGGCGCTAACGGGGCTGCGAGACTGGAGGCGCGCACCGGAGTCGAACCGATCTAAACGGATTTGCAATCCGCTGCATAACCGCTTTGCTAGCGCGCCGTGGTCGACAAAAAGGGAAGCCTAGGCTTCCCTTCTTGCAATTTTGGAGCGGGCAAAGAGTCTCGAACTCTCGACCTCAACCTTGGCAAGGTTGCGCTCTACCAACTGAGCTATGCCCGCGTAAGCCTTCGATTATAGCGGATTTCCGAGCGCTTTCGACGCGCGCTTAATGTTTGACCGACAAGGGCAGTGCCGGCTGCGGGCCGTCGCCCGCCACCGCCGGCGCCGGCGCGACCGCCGCTTCTTCATCGGGCAGCGGCGTGGGCCGGCGCTCCAGCGCCACTTCCAGCACCTTGTCGATCCATTTCACGGGCACGATCTCCAGGCCGCTCTTCACGTTCTCCGGGATCTCCTGCAGGTCCTTGGCGTTCTCCTGCGGGATCAGCACGGTCTTGATGCCGCCGCGCAGGGCCGCCAGCAGCTTTTCCTTCAGGCCGCCGATGGAGGTGACCTCGCCGCGCAGCGTGATCTCGCCCGTCATCGCCACGTCGGCGCGCACCGGGATGCCGGTGAGCGCGGACACGATGGCCGTGGTCATCGCCGCACCGGCGCTGGGCCCGTCCTTGGGCGTGGCGCCATCGGGCACGTGGATGTGCATGTCCTTCTTCTCGAACACCTCGTCGGGGATGCCCAGGCGCCGCGAGCGGCTGCGCACCACGGTGCGGGCGGCCGCCACCGACTCCTTCATCACGTCGCCCAGCGAGCCGGTGGTGGTGATCACGCCCTTGCCCGGCATCAAGGCCGCCTCGATGGTCAGCAGGTCGCCGCCAACCTCGGTCCACGCGAGTCCGACCACCTGGCCGACCTGGTTCTGCTGCTCGGCGCGGCCATAGGTGAACTTGCGCACGCCCAGGAAATCGTTCAGGTTCTCCGCGTTCACGACGACCTTGGGCGTCATCTTCTTCAGCTGCAGCCCCTTGACCGTCTTGCGGCAGATCTTGGACAGGTCGCGCTCGAGCGCGCGCACGCCCGCCTCGCGCGTGTAGAAGCGGATGATGTCGCGGATCGCTTCCTCGGTGACTTCGAGCTCGCTGTCCTTCACGCCGTTGTTCTTCATCTGCTTGGGCAGCAGGTACTTGATGGCGATGCTGGTCTTCTCGTCCTCGGTGTAGCCGGACAGGCGGATCACCTCCATCCGGTCCAGCAGCGCCGGCGGGATGTTCATGGAGTTGGAGGTCGCGACGAACATCACGTCCGACAGGTCGAAGTCGACCTCGACGTAGTGGTCGCCGAAGGTGTGGTTCTGCTCCGGGTCCAGCACTTCCAGCAGCGCGCTGGAAGGGTCGCCCCGGAAGTCGGTGCCCAGCTTGTCGATCTCGTCGAGCAGGAACAGCGGATTGCGCGTGCCGACCTTGGACAGGCTCGACAGCACCTTGCCCGGCAAGGCGCCGATGTAGGTGCGCCGGTGGCCGCGGATCTCGGCTTCGTCGCGCATGCCGCCCAGCGCCATGCGCACGTACTTGCGGCCGGTCGCCTTGGCGATCGACTGCCCCAGCGAGGTCTTGCCCACGCCGGGCGGGCCGACCAGGCACAGGATGGGCGCCTTGAGCTTGTCCACCCGCTGCTGCACCGCGAGGTACTCGAGGATGCGGTCCTTGACTTTCTCCAGGCCGTGGTGGTCCTCGTTCAGCACGTCCTCGGCATGACCGAGGTTGTGCCTGATCTTGGTCCGCTTGCTCCAGGGCAGGCCCGTCAGCACGTCGATGTAGTTGCGCACCACGGTGGCCTCGGCCGACATGGGCGACATCAGCTTGAGCTTCTTGAGTTCGCCGTCGGCCTTCTTCTTGGCCTCCTTGGGCATCTTGGCGGCCTTGATCTTCTTCTCGATCTCCTCGATGTCGGCGCCCTCTTCGCCCTCGCCGAGTTCCTTCTGGATCGCCTTGACCTGCTCGTTGAGGTAGAAGTCGCGCTGGTTCTTCTCCATCTGGCGCTTGACGCGGCCGCGGATCTTCTTGTCGACGTTCAGGATGTCGACCTCGCGCTCGATCTGCTCGAACAGGTTCTCCAGCCGCAGCTTGACGTCGGACAGGTCCAGCACGATCTGCTTGTTATCGAGCTTGAGCGGCAGGTGGGCGGCGATGGTGTCGGCCAGGCGGCCGGGGTCGTCGATGCTGGAGATGGACGTCAGGATTTCCGGCGGGATCTTCTTGTTGAGCTTGACGTACTGGTCGAACTGCTGCATCACCGCGCGCCGCAGCGCCTCGATCTCGCTGGACTTCGGGTCCTGCTCGGCCAAGGGCTCCACCGGCGTGACATTGGCCGTGAAGTGCTGCTCGCCGTCTTCGATGTGGTTGACCCGCGCCCGCTGCTGGCCTTCCACGAGCACCTTCACGGTGCCGTCGGGAAGCTTGAGCATCTGCAGGATGGTGGACACGCAGCCGACCTCGAACATGTCGGTCACGGCCGGCTCATCCTTGGCGGCGGCCTTCTGGGCCACCAGCATGATGCGCCGTTCCGCCTCCATGGCCGCCTCCAGGGCCTTGATGCTCTTGGGCCGGCCCACGAAGAGCGGGATGACCATATGCGGGAAAACGACGACGTCACGCAGCGGCAGCAGCGGCAGATCGATGGCGGTGGCGGGCAGTGGAATGTGTCCGGACATTGGGGATCCTTTTGTGGCCAGTCAATCGAATATGGACTGCAATAGTGGATTTTCAACCCGTCGGCAAGCCGATGGGGCCGCGAGGGTCGAATTCGTGTCGAAGCGCCCTGCGGATGAGCGCCCCTAGGCCTTCTTGGCCGCCTCGCGGTAGACCAGCAAGGGGGGCTTGTTCTCGTCGATGGTCGACTCGTCGACCACGACCTTGTCCACGTTGGCGGTATTGGGCAGCTCGAACATGGTGTCGATCAGCGACTGCTCCAGGATGGAGCGCAGCCCGCGTGCCCCCGTCTTGCGCAGCAGGGCCTTGCGGGCGATGGCTTTGAGCGCGTTGGGCCGGATTTCCAGGTCCACCCCTTCCATCGCCAGCAGCTTGCCGTACTGCTTGACCAGGGCGTTCTTGGGCTCGGTCAGGATGCGCACGAGGGCGTCCTCGCTGAGCTCCGCCAGCGTGGCCACCACGGGCATGCGCCCCACCAGTTCGGGGATGAGGCCGAACTTGATCAGGTCCTCCGGCTCGACCTCGCGGAACACATCCGTGAGGCTGCGCTGGGCCTTGCTCTTGACCGCGGCGCCGAAACCGATGCCCGACGCCTCGGTGCGCTGCTCGATGACTTTTTCCAGCCCGGAGAAGGCGCCACCGCAGATGAACAGGATGTTCGTGGTGTCGATCTGCAGGAAGTCCTGGTTGGGATGCTTGCGCCCGCCCTGCGGCGGCACGCTGGCCATCGTGCCTTCGATCAGCTTGAGCAGCGCCTGCTGCACGCCCTCGCCCGACACGTCGCGGGTGATCGAGGGGTTGTCCGACTTGCGCGAAATCTTGTCGATCTCGTCGATGTAGACGATGCCGCGCTGCGCCCGCTCCACCTCGTAGTTGCAGCTTTGCAGCAGCTTCTGGATGATGTTCTCGACGTCCTCGCCGACGTAGCCGGCTTCGGTGAGCGTCGTCGCGTCCGCCATGACGAACGGGACGTCCAGCATCCGCGCCAGCGTCTGCGCCAGCAGGGTCTTGCCCGAACCGGTCGGGCCGATCAGCAGGATGTTGCTCTTGGTGAGTTCGACGTCGTCCTTCTTGGACTTTTCCTTGTGGCGCAGCCGCTTGTAGTGGTTGTACACCGCCACGGAAAGGGTGCGCTTGGCCGTTTCCTGGCCGATCACGTAGTTGTCCAGGTTGATCTTGATCTCGCTGGGCGTGGGCAGGTCGCCGCGCGCTTCCCGCGTTTCATCGCCGGCCGGCAACTCGTCGCGGATGATTTCGTTGCACAGGTCTATGCATTCGTCGCAGATGAAGACCGAAGGCCCGGCGATCAGTTTCTTGACCTCGTGCTGGCTCTTGCCGCAAAAAGAGCAGTAAAGCGTTTTCTCGCTGGAAGAGCCTTTTTTCTCGGCCATGGGCGTGCCTGAAGTGTCTTGACGATCAATGATAGCGATAAAGGGGGCGGGGACCGGGGGATCGGGGGCCAGGGTTGAGCAATTTGCAACAATCCACCCGGTCTTTCCCCGGTCCCTGGCCTCTGCTCCCGGCTTCTGCTTGCTGCTCCCCGGTCCTGCGATGCGAAGCCCCCGCCGTCAGGTCCGCTTGGCGATCACCTGGTCGACCAGCCCGTAGTCCTTGGCTTCATCGGCCGACAGGAAGAAATCGCGCTCGGTGTCGCGCTCGATCTTCTCCAGCGGCTGGCCCGTGCGTTCGGCCAGTATCTTGTTCAGCTGCGCGCGGGTCTTGAGGATGTCGCGCGCATGGATCTCGATGTCGGTCGCCTGGCCCTGCATGCCGCCCAGCGGCTGGTGGATCATGACCTTCGAATTGGGCAGCGAGAAGCGCTTGCCCTTGGCGCCCGAGGCCAGCAGGAACGCGCCCATGCTGGCCGCCATGCCGGTGCACAGCGTGGACACGTCCGGCTTGATGAAGTTCATGGTGTCGAAGATCGCCATGCCGGCGCTGACGCTGCCGCCCGGCGAGTTGATGTAGAACGAGATGTCCTTGTCGGGGTTCTCGCTCTCCAGGAACAGCAGCTGAGCCACCACCAGGTTGGCGGTCTGGTCGTTGACCGGGCCGACCAGGAACACCACACGCTCGCGCAGCAGGCGCGAATAGATGTCGTAGGACCGCTCGCCGCGGCCGGACTGCTCGATGACGATCGGCACCATGCCGAGGGCCTGGGTATCAAGTGCGCTCATGGGGAGGACTCCGGGTTTCGTTCAGGGCTTACTTTATCGCCAAAAGCAAATGGGGCCCGGCGGGTCTTTGACAAGACCGTCCGGGCCCGCTGGCGCAGCGTCGCGGGGATCAGGCGGGCGCCATCAGCTCGTCGAAGGAAATCGCCTTGTCGACGACCTTGGCCCGGGCCAGCACGAAATCGGTGACGTTGTTCTCGATGACGATGGCCTCGACTTCGGCCAGGCGCCGGTTGTCGCTGTAATACCAGCGCACCACGTCCGCCGGCTTCTCGTAGCTGGCGGCGAGTTCTTCCACGTGCGCCTTGATCTGCTCGGGCTTGGCCTGCAGCTCGTGCGCGCGTACCAGTTCGGCCACCACCAGCCCGAGACGGACACGCCGCTCGGCCTGCGGCCGGAACATGTCGTCCGGGATCGGGGCCTTGTCGGCATCCTTCATCCCGCGCTGCTTCAGGTCGGCGCGCGCCGCCTCGATCATGCGATCCACCTCGGCCTGCACGCTGGACTTGGGCAGGTCCAGCTCCGCCTTGGACACCAGCGCATCCATCACGGCCTGCTTGTTTCGCGCCATCAGGCGGAACCTGACTTCGCGCTCGAGATTCTTGCGGATGTCGGCGCGCAAGCCCGCCACCGTCGCGTCGCCCACGCCCAGCGACTTGGCGAAGGCCTCGTCGACCTGCGGCATCTGGGCGGCTTCGATTTTCTTGACGGTGACCATGAAATCCGCCTGCTTGCCGGCGACTTCCTTGCCGTGGTAGTCGGCCGGGAACGCCAGCGGGAAGGTCTTGCTCTCGCCCGCCTTCATGCCCCGCACGGCAGCTTCGAATTCCTTGAGCATCTGCCCTTCGCCGGCGACGAACTGGAAGTCCTCGGCCTTGCCGCCCTGGAAGGTCTCGCCGTCGATCTTGCCTTCGAAGTCCACCGTGACGCGGTCGCCGTCCTCGGCGGCGGCGTCATGCGGCCGCTGGCTGAAGGTGCGGCGCTGCTTGCGCAGGATGTCCAGCGTCTTGTCCATCGCGCCGTCGGTCACTTCCGCGCTCAGCTTCTCGACCTCGGCCGTCGAAAGGTCCCCGATCTTGACCTCGGGATACACCTCGAACACCGCATCGAACGCCAGTTCGCCCTCGGGCGCCTGCTCCTTCTCGGTGATCCTGGGCTGGCCGGCCACCCGCAGCTTGGCCTCGTTGGCGGCCTGCGCGAAGGCCTCGCCGACCTTGTCGTTCATCACCTCGTAGTGCACGGAGTAACCGTAACGCTGGGCCACCACGTTCATCGGCACCTTGCCGGGGCGGAAACCATCCATCTTGACGGTGCGCGCCAGGCGCTTCAGGCGGCTGTCGACTTCGGACTTGATCACGGTCACGGGCAGCGTCAGCGTGATCTTGCGCTCCAGCTTGTCCAGGGTTTCTACGTTTACGGCCATGTTGCTCTCTTTTCAATAAAAGGTGTCTGGTGCGCGGGGGGGGACTCGAACCCCCACGCCATCGCTGGCGTCAGGACCTAAACCTGGTGCGTCTACCAATTTCGCCACCCGCGCCGGCCAGAAAATCAAGGCGGGCGGCCAGGAAACCTGACCACCCGCCCAAATCCGGTCAACCGGTGATTTTAGCAATCTCCCTAGGCCGGCGCGGCGCTTGCCAGGCCCTGGGGTCCCAGGGCGGCGGGAATGGCGGCGTCCTCGCGCCGGACCCTGAACCAGGCCGCGTACATCGCCGGCAGCGCCAGCAGCGTCAGCACCGTCGCGACGACCAGCCCGCCCATGATCGCCACCGCCATGGGCCCCCAGAACCCTGATCGGGACAGGGGAATCATCGCCAGCACCGCCGCGGCCGCGGTCAGGACGATGGGCCGCAGCCGCCGCACGGCCGATTCGACGATCGCGTCCCAGGCCGGCACACCGCGCGCGCGATCCTGCTCGATCTGGTCGATCAGGATCACCGAGTTTCGCTGGATCATGCCCATCAGCGCGATCACGCCCAGCAGCGCCACGAAGCCGAAGGGCCGGTCCAGGGCCAGCAGCGCGGCCGCGACGCCGGCCAGACCCAGCGGCCCGGTCAGGAACACCAGCATGGCGCGGCTGAAACTTTGCAGCTGCAGCATGAGCAGCGTGAAGGTGATGAACAGCATGATCGGCATGCCGGCGGCGATGGACGACGAGCCCTTGGAGCTTTCCTCCACCGCGCCGGCGACCTGGATCGCATACCCCGGCGGCCACTTCGCCTCCAGCGCCTTGAGCCTGGGCAGCAATTCGTCGGTCACCGTCGCGCCCTGCATGCCTTCGGCGACGTCGCCCTGCACCGTGATCGCGTAGTCGCGGTTCTCGCGCCACAGGACCCCCGGCTCCCAGGCGAGCACCGGCTTGGCGATCTGGGTCAGCGGGATGGACCGGCCCGACGCCGTCGGCAGGTAGGCGTTGGCGATGTCGGTGATCGCATTGCGCTCGTCGGCGGGTTGGCGCAGCACCATGTCCAGCGCCTTGTCACCCTCGCGGAACTGGCCCACGGTGGTGCCGGCCAGGATGGTCCTGGAGGCCTGCGCGATGGACTGGCTGGTGACGCCCAGGGCCCGGGCCTTGGCCTGGTCGATTTCGAGGCGCAGCACCTTGACCGATTCGTTCCAGTTGTCGTTGACCCCTCGCATGTTCGGGTTCTGGCCCATCACCGCCTTGACTTCATCGGCCCGCTCGCGCAATGCGACCGGATCGGAACCCACCACCCGGAACTGCACCGGATAGGGTACGGGCGGCCCGTTGGGCAGCAGCTTGACGCGGCCGCGAACCTCCGGGAATTCCCGCGCCAGCAGTTCGGGCAGCCGCGCATGCAGCGACTCGCGCATCTTCAGGTCCGCCGGCTGCACGATGAACTGCGAGACGTTGGTTTGCGGGAACACCTGGTCCAGCGGCAGGTAGAAGCGCGGAACGCCCGACCCGACCCAGGCGCTGACCGCGCGCACGCCCGCTTCGCGCAGCAGTCGCTGCTCCACGCGCCGCGTCGTCTCCTCGTTGGCGGCGAACGAGGTTCCTTCCGGGAACCAGATGTCCACCATGATCTCCGGGCGGCTGGACTCCGGGAAGAACTGCTGCTGCACCTTGCCCATGCCGGCGATGCCCAGCGCGAAACTCAGCAGCGTCGCGCCTATGGTGATCCAGCGGTGCTCCACGCACCAGCCG
>JAMPXR010000073.1 GCA_023701085.1 Ramlibacter sp.
ACGGCCAGCAAGGCCGTGGCGACGATGCCCAGGCTGAGCCACGGGGATACGTCGCTGACGCCGAAAAAGCCGTAGCGAAATCCGTCGATCATGTAGAAGAACGGGTTGAGGTGGCTCATGTCCTGCCAGAAAGGCGGCAGCGACCGGATGGAATAGAACACGCCCGCCAGGAAGGTCATGGGCATGATGATGAAGTTCTGGAACACCGCCATCTGGTCGAATTTCTCGGCCCACAGGCCCGCGATCAGGCCCAGCGCGCCCAGCATCGCGGCGCCCATCATGGCGAAGACCGCGATCCACAGCGGCGCCACGAAGCTGGGCTGCCCAAAAAAGGCGGTGACGGCGAAGACGCCGATACCTACCACCAGGCCGCGCACCATCGCCGAACCCACATAGGCGCAGAACCAGCTCCAGTGCGACAGCGGCGTGAGCAGCACGAACACCAGGTTGCCCATGATCTTGCTCTGGACCAGGGACGACGAGCTGTTGGCGAACGCGTTCTGCAGCACGCTCATCATCACCAGCCCGGGCACCAGGAAGGTCGTGTAATCGATCCGGTCGTAGACCTTGACGTGGTCCTGCAGCACGTGGCCGAAGATCAGCATGTAAAGCACCGCGGTCAGCACCGGCGCCGCCACGGTCTGGAAGCTCACCTTCCAGAAGCGCAGGATCTCCTTGTAGAAAAGCATGCGCCAGCCCGTCATGAGGAACCGGCCTCCACCGTGGCCTCTTCATCCAGCGCCGTGCCGCCCAGGGAGGGCTTTTCGGGCCGGCGCGCGCCATCCGCCGGTGCCTGCCCGCCATGCCGGGCCATCACCTCCAGGAACACGTCCTCCAGATCGGCCCGCCGGACCTCCACGTCCTGCGCGCTCAGGCCGGCCTGCCGGATGGCCGCGAGATACCGCTCGATCTCGAGGGCATCGTGCGCGGGCATCTGCACGACCCGCCCGGTGACACGGGCCTTGCCGGCCAGTTCGGGGGGCAGCTCGCTGTCGATCTTGAAGCGCAGCACGTTGCTGGACGCCGCCTTCAGCAGCTCGCTGGTGCTCTCCAGCGCCACCACCCGTCCGTTCTTGAGCATCGCGATGCGCCCGCACAGGGCCTCCGCTTCCTCCAGGTAGTGCGTGGTCAGCAGCACGGTATGGCCGGCCCGGTTCAGGCGGGCGATGAACTGCCACAGCGTCTGGCGCAATTCGACGTCCACGCCGGCGGTCGGCTCGTCCAGCACGATCACGGGCGGCTTGTGCACCAGTGCCTGCGCCACCAGCATGCGCCGCTTCATGCCTCCGGAGAGCTGGCGCATGTTGGCATCGGCCTTGTCCGCCAGCCCCAGGCTTTCCAGCAGCTCCGTGATCCAGGCCTCGTTGTTCCGGACACCGAAGTAGCCCGACTGGATCCGCAGCGCCTCGCGAACATTGAAGAAGGGGTCGAACACCAGTTCCTGCGGCACCACGCCGATCTGCCGGCGCGCGTTCGCGAAATCGGACTGCACGTCGTGGCCGCGCACCGCCACGCGGCCCGAACTGGCGCGCACCAGCCCCGCCAGGATGCTGATCAGCGTGGTCTTGCCGGCGCCATTGGGGCCGAGAAGTCCGAAGAATTCACCCTCCCGGATGTCGAAACTCACGCCGTCCAGCGCCTTGAAGGGGCCGTTGCGGACGGTTGGGTAGATCTTGTCGACCGACTGGAAGGAAATCGCGGGCATGGGAGCCCGCGATTTTACTGGGCCCCGCGCGCCCGCACCGGCAGCGCCGCGGGTGCCACTACGCGGCCGCGGGCAACAGCTCGGATACGCCGTAGAGCGTGGCCAGCTCGCGCAGCCGCGCCGGCAGGCGTCTGACCGCGAAGGTCTTGCCCAGCGCCAGCGCCTCGCGCCGGCATTCCAGCAGCACCGCCAGCGCCGAGGAGTCGAAGCTCGCCAGGGCGCCCACGTCGGCCACCACGGCCCGGCCGGGCGCCGATCGCATGCCTTGGGCCAGCATCCGGCAGCACGCAGCCGCCTGCTCGTGGGTGATTTCGGCCGGCAGGATCAGCATGGCGTCCCGCGACGCGGCGGCGGCGCCCGTCATCCCTTCTTCGCGTTCGATTTGTTGCGCTCGGCCAGCGAGGCGATCAGGCCGTCCAGCCCCTTGGCGTTGATTTCCTGCGCGAACTGGCTGCGGTAGGTTTCCACCAGCCAGACGCCCAGCACGTTCAGGTTGTAGATCTTCCAGCCCCCATTCGGGCCGGGCGCTTTCTCCAGCCGGTAATCGAGCTGGATCGGATCGCCGCGGCCGCGGATTTCCGTGCGCACCACCACGTCGGTGTCTCCCGGCGCGCTGCGCTGCGGCTTGATGCTGATGGTCTGGTCGTTGACCTGGGCGAGCGCGCCGGAGTAGGTGCGAACCAGCAGCAGCTTGAATTCGTCCTGCAGGCGCTTTTGCTGCTCCGGACTGGCCTGGCGCCAGGTCGGACCCACGGCGGCGGCCGTCATGCGCCGGAAATCGACGTTCGGCATGATCTTGCTGTCCACCAGCACGAGGATCCTGCCGGTGTCGCCGGCCTGGATCGCCTTGTCGGACTTGAGCTGGCCGAGCACCTCTTCGGACAGCCGCTTGATCATGGCGTCCGGGCTTTCCTCGGCGGCCGCCGCCATGGGCGCAACACCGGCCAAGGCCAGCGCGGCCAGCAGCCACGCGCCCACGGCGCTGAAAACACGTCTTTTCATTCAGTTTCCTTTCCAGCGGGGACCATCCCGCGTCAACGTTTGGAATAGCCGCGCATGAGCCGGTTCCGGCGCCCGCGCTGCGGATGAAACAGGTTGAAACGCCTTGCGCCTGGCTAGCGCGTCGGGGCCGGTGCTGCAGGCGCCGGCGGTTGGGGCGCGGCTTCGCCTTCGCGCGGCAAAGCGCCATCCGAATCCGTGCCCTCGGTGATCAGGGCGCGCCGCCGCTGCAGGTGCGCGTCCCGCGTGAAGCTGTATTTGTCCAGCGCGGCCTCGTCGATGAGGCTCCCCACGCGCAGCAGGTTGGCCCGCACATCGACCGCCCGCAGCACGTAGAGGGAATTGCGGTCCAACGTGGGATGCACCTGTTGCAGCGGGTCGGCCCTGCGGTCCACCGGCAGGGCCAGCGCGTCACGCAAGGTGGACGGACCCAGCAGCGGCAGCATGATGAAAGGCCCCGCCGGGACGCCCCATCGGCCCAGCGTCTGGCCGAAATCCTCCCGGTGACGCTCGATGTTGAATTCGCTGGCGAGGTCCAGGACGCCGCCGAGCCCGAAGAAGGTGTTCACGCTCACGCGCATGAAGTTCTCGGCCGCGTTCTGGAACTTGAATTGCAGCGCGCTGTTGACGAAGGACCAGACGTCGCTGAGGTTGCCGAAGAAATTGCTGACACCGGTTCGCACCAGCGGCGGCACGCCCTCCTTGTAGGCGGTCGCGACCGGCCGCAGGACCACGGCGTCCACGCCATCGTTGAACTCCATGACCTTGCGGTTGAGGGGCTCCAGCGGGTCGCGCGGGTTGGTGTTGAATCCGGCGCAGCCGGCCAGCAGCATGGCCGCAGCCAACAGCAGCGGCGCGCCGCGGGGAACGTTTGCTCGGGGGACAGGACAGGTATTCGTCATTTCTTGGGCGGCGTCGCGCGGGCGTTGCCGGCGTCGGCCGCCTTGTTATAGAGGAACTGGCCAATCAGGTTTTCCAGCACCACCGCCGACTGGGTGCTGGTAATGGTATCGCCTGCGGCGAGATTCCTTTCGTCCGCCCCGGCTTCGACCCCGATGTACTGCTCCCCGAGCAGCCCGCTCGTGAGGATCTTCAGCGAGCTGTCCTTCGGGAACGCATAACGGGTGTCGAGCGCGAGCGTGACCCGGGCCTGGAAGGACTTGTCGTCGAAACCGATCGATTCGACCCGGCCGACCACGACCCCGGCGCTCTTGACCGCCGCCTGGCGCTTGAGGCCGCCGATGTTGTCGAACTTGGCGACGACGCTGTAACTCGGCTGCAGGTTCAGGGACAGCAGGTTGGCCGACTGCAGCGCCAGGAACAAGATGGCCGCCGCGCCGATCAGCACGAACAGCCCCACCCATGTATCGTTTCTCGAACGTTCCATTGCGGTTACCTATCCAGTGGGGACAGAGCTGAAGGTCCGTCCCGCAAAGCTTCATGATCAATGGGTGGCCGGACCGTGGTCCGGCCCACCTTGGCAAGTATTAAATACTAAACATCAGCGCGGTCAGGATGAAATCCAGCCCGAGCACGGTCAGCGAAGCAACCACCACCGTGCGCGTCGTAGCCCGCGAAACTCCCTCGGGCGTGGGTTGCGCCTCGAACCCTTCGAGCAGGGCGATGAAGGTGACGGACACGCCGAACACCAAACTCTTGATCACGCCGTTGCCGACGTCGCGCCAGACGTCCACCCCGCCCTGCATCTGGCCCCAGAAGGCGCCCGGGTCCACCCCGATCAACACCACGCCCACCACCCAGCCGCCGATGATGCCGACCGCGCTGAAGACGGCCGCCAGCAGCGGCATGGCGATGACGCCGCCCCAGAAACGCGGCGCCAGCACGCGGCCCACTGGGTCGACGGCCATCATTTCCATGGCGCTGAGCTGCTCACCGGCCTTCATCAGCCCGATCTCGGCCGTCAGGGACGTTCCAGCGCGCCCGGCGAAAAGCAGGGCCGTGACCACCGGCCCCAGTTCGCGCACCAGGCTCAGCGCCACCACCACGCCCAGGGCTTCGGAGGCGCCGTAGCGCTGCAAGGTGTAGTAGCCCTGCAGCCCCAGCACGAAACCGACGAACAGGCCCGAGACCGCGATGATCGCGAGCGAATAGCTTCCCAGGAAGTGGACCTGGTCGCGGATCAGGCCGAACCGGCGAAAGCTGCTGGCCGTCAGCGAGAGCAGCCGGAGCAACATGCGCGCGCCATGGCCCAGGTCGGCCAGTTTGCGCCGGATCGCATAGCCCAGGTTGGCGGGGTGGGGCCAGTTCATGGTGTCGCCTTCGCGCCGTGAGCGGCGCGGTCGCGGCGGGCATTGCGGCGGCTCATCGATCGAATCCCCCGCCGAAATCCTGGGCGATGGTCGGGCCGGGATAGTGGAAATGCACCGGGCCCTCGGGCCGGGCATGGACGAACTGGTCCACCAGCGGGTCGCTGGATTCCATCACCTGCCGCGGTGAACCTTGCGCGGCCACGCGGCCGTTGGCCAGCACGATGACCTGGTCGGCGATGCTGAAGGTTTCCTCCAGGTCGTGCGACACCACGATGCTGGTGATGCCCAGCGTGTCGTTGAGGCTGCGGATCAGCTGCGCCGCGGTGCCCAGGGAGATCGGGTCCAGGCCGGCAAACGGCTCGTCGTACATGATCAGCTCCGGATCCAGGGCGATGGCGCGGGCCAGGGCGACGCGGCGCGCCATGCCGCCCGAAATCTCGCTGGGCATCAGGTCGCGCGCGCCGCGCAGGCCGACGGCATTAAGCTTCATCAGGACGATGTCGCGCACCAGACCCTCGGACAGGGAGGTGTGCTCGCGCAGCGGGAACGCGACGTTGTCGAACACGCTCAGGTCGGTGAACAGGGCGCCGAACTGGAACAGCATGCCCATGCGACGACGCGCGGCATACAGCGCCGCGCGGTCCAGCGCGGCGATTTCCTGGCCGTCGAACAGAAGTTCGCCCCGTTGCGGCCTGATTTGCCCGCCGATCAGCCGCAGCACCGTGGTCTTGCCGCCGCCCGAGGCGCCCATGAGCGCGGTCACCTTGCCGCGCGGCACGGTGAAGCTCAGGTCATCGAGGATGGGACGCTTGCCGTAGCCGAAGCTCAGGTGGCGGCATTCGACCAGCGCCGTGCTGTCGGGATCGCTCATGCGGCCGGCAGGCCGGGTCGAAGCCCGGCCGTTATTGAAAAGACCGATGATAAAGGCTGAGTTGTTAGCCCGGCGTTACGCCGCCCGGGACGCTTTCGTTCAGCGCGGCAGGTCGCTGAACCCCATCAGGAATTCGTCCACCGCCCGCGCCGCCTGCCGGCCCTCGCGGATCGCCCAGACCACCAAGGACTGGCCGCGCCGCATGTCGCCGGCGGCGAACACCTTGGGCACGCTGGTCGCGTAGCCGCCGTTGAACTCGGTGGTCGCCTTGGCGTTCCCACGCGCGTCCTTGTCGACGCCGAAGCCTTCGAGGATGCTGGACACCGGGCCGGTGAACCCCATCGCCAGCAGCACGAGATCGGCCTTGACCACCTGCTCCGAGCCCGGGACTTCGGCCATCTTGCCGTCCTTCCATTCCACGCGCACGGTCTTGAGCCCCGTGACGCGGCCCTTTTCGCCGAGGAACTCCTTGGTCGCGATCGCAAACTCGCGCTCGCAGCCCTCCTCGTGGCTGGAACTGGTGCGCAGCTTGTAGGGCCAGTACGGCCAGGTCAGCGGCTTGTTCTCCTGCTCGGGCGGTTGCGGCAACAGCTCGAACTGGGTGACGCTCGACGCGCCGTGCCGGTTGCTGGTGCCCACGCAGTCCGAGCCGGTGTCGCCGCCTCCGATGACCACCACGTGCTTGCCGTCGGCACGAATCTGCCCCTTGACCTTCTCGCCCGCGTTGATCTTGTTCTGCTGCGGCAGGAACTCCATGGCGAAATGGATGCCGCCCAGCTCGCGGCCCGGGACGGGCAGGTCGCGCGACTGCTCGGCGCCGCCGGCCAGCAGCACGGCGTCGAACTGCTGCTGCAGATCCCGCGGCGCGATGGTGTCCTTGGACCAGTTCACCACCTTGGACCCGTTCGGCAGCTGGCCCACCATCACACCGGTGCGGAAAGTGACGCCTTCGGCTTTCATCTGCTCGATGCGCCGGTCGATGTGCAGCTTGTCCATCTTGAAATCGGGAATGCCGTAGCGCAGCAAGCCGCCGATCCGGTCGTTCTTCTCGAACACCGTCACATCGTGGCCGGCGCGCGCCAGCTGCTGGGCCGCGGCCATTCCGGCCGGCCCGGAACCGACCACCGCCACCTTCCTGCCGGTGCGAATCCTGGCGCGCTGCGGCTGGACCCAGCCGTGCTCCCAGGCGCGGTCGATGATCGCGTGCTCGAGCGACTTGATGCCCACGGGGTCCTCGTTGACGTTGAGGACGCAGGCGGCCTCGCAGGGCGCCGGGCAGATGCGGCCGGTGAACTCGGGAAAGTTATTGGTCGAGTCCAGCACCGCGAACGCGTTCTGCCAGTCCGACCGGTACACCAGGTCGTTGAAATCCGGGATGATGTTGTTCACCGGGCAGCCGCTGTTGCAGAACGGCGTGCCGCAGTCCATGCAGCGCGCACCCTGGACCTTCGCCTGCTCGTCGGTCAGCCCGATGACGAATTCCTTGTAGTGCTTCACGCGCTCGGGCGCCGGAGGATAGCCCTCCTCGACGCGCTCGTATTCCATGAATCCGGTGATTTTTCCCATCGCGATTTCCTCGATCTCTCAGTGATTCCGTCCGGGGGCCACCACGGATCCGGCTTTGCCGGGCCGCTGGTGGCGCCCCCTTGAGGGGGAGGCGCCGGAGGCGCTTCGGGGGTGGGCTCTCACGCCGCCGCGACGCTGTCGTGCTTCATCGCGACGTGGGCGTTGTTGCCGGTGCTGGCGGCTTCCACCTCGCGCTCGTACATCTCGGCCAGCGCACGCTTGTATTCGTTCGGGAACACCTTGACGAACTTCGTGCGCGCGACGCTCCAGTGGTCCAGCAGCTCGCGCGCCCGCCGGCTGCCGGTCCAGCGGTTGTGCTCCTCCAGCAACTTGTGCAGCAGCGTCTCGTCCGCCTGGTCCTTGTGCAGCCGGGTCTTGCTGGCCGCCTTCTGCTCGGCCGCCAGACCCACGCGTTCCAGCGACACCATGGAGGTGTTGCACCGGCTGGCGAACTGGCCGTCCTCGTCGTAGACGTAGGCGATGCCGCCCGACATGCCGGCGGCGAAATTCCGGCCGGTCTTGCCCAGCACCAGCACGGTGCCCCCGGTCATGTACTCGCAGCCGTGGTCGCCCGTTCCCTCGACGACGGCGGTCGCACCCGACAGGCGCACGGCGAAGCGCTCGCCGGCCACGCCGCTGAAGAACGCCTCGCCACCGGTGGCGCCGTACAGCGCCGTGTTGCCGATGATGATGTTGTCGGTGGCCGCGCCGCGGAAATCGATGCTCGGACGCACGATGATGCGCCCTCCGGAGAGCCCCTTGCCGGTGTAGTCGTTGGCATCGCCGATCAGGTACAGCGTGATGCCCTTGGCCAGGAAGGCGCCGAAGGACTGGCCGCCCGTGCCTTCGAGCTGGATGCGGATGGTGTCGTCCGGCAATCCCTCCGGATGGACCTTGGCCAGGGCGCCGGACAGCATCGCCCCGACCGAGCGGTGGACGTTGCGCGCGTTCTCGATGAAGTGGACCTTCTCGCCCTTGTCGATGGCGGGACGGGAGCGTTCGATCAGGATGCGGTCCAGGCTTCTGTCCAATCCGTGGTCCTGCTCTTCGCAGTGGAAGCGCGGAACTTCAGCGGGAACGTCCGGACGGACGAACAAGCGGCTGAAATCCAGCCCCCTGGCCTTCCAGTGCTCTATGCCTTTCTTCATGTCGAGCAGGTCGGTGCGGCCGATCAGGTCGTCGAACTTGCGCACGCCCAGCTGGGCCATGATCTGGCGCACTTCCTCGGCGACGAAGAAGAAGTAGTTGACGACGTGCTCCGGCTTGCCCGCGAACTTCCTGCGCAGCACCGGGTCCTGCGTCGCCACGCCCACCGGGCAGGTGTTGAGGTGGCACTTGCGCATCATGATGCAGCCCTCCACCACCAGCGGCGCCGTCGCGAAGCCGACCTCGTCGGCGCCGAGCAGGGCCGCGATCGCCACGTCGCGGCCAGTCTTCATCTGGCCGTCGGCCTGGACCCGGATGCGCCCGCGCAGGCGGTTGAGCACCAGCGTCTGCTGCGTCTCGGCCAGCCCGATCTCCCAGGGGCTGCCGGCATGCTTGATCGACGACCAGGGCGACGCGCCGGTGCCGCCGTCGTGCCCGGCGATCACCACGTGGTCGCTCTTGCACTTGGCCACACCGGCGGCCACCGTCCCGACCCCCACCTCCGACACCAGCTTGACGCTGACGCTGGCATGCGGCGCGACATTCTTCAGGTCGTGGATCAGCTGGGCCAGGTCCTCGATCGAATAGATGTCGTGGTGCGGCGGCGGCGAAATCAGGCCCACGCCCGGCACCGAGTGGCGCAGGAAGCCGATGTACTTGGACACCTTGCCGCCGGGGAGCTGCCCGCCTTCGCCCGGCTTGGCGCCCTGCGCCATCTTGATCTGGATCTGGTC
>JAMPXR010000074.1 GCA_023701085.1 Ramlibacter sp.
GACGGCGGCCGCTATGTCGGCACCTGGCATGCGGTCATCACCAAGCACCCGGAGCGCGGCGACGTGAACTGGGGCATGTACCGCCAGATGATGTTCGACGGGCGCACCATGTCCGGGGCCGTGTTCCCGTTCTCCGACCTGGGCAAGCAGCTGTCCGAATACTATCTGCCGCGCGGCCTGAGCTGTCCCTTTGCCACGGCGATCGGCCTGTCGCCGCTGGCGGCCATGGCCGCCTGCGCCCCGTCGCCGATCCCGGAGCCGGAACTGACCGGCATGCTGGCCGGCGAACCGGTCCGCCTGGTCAAGTGCGAGACCAACGACCTGGAGGTCCCGGCCGACGCGGAGATCATCATCGAGGGCGAGATCTGCCCCGACTACAAGGTCGAGGAAGGACCCTTCGGCGAGTACACGGGCTATCGCACCAGTCCGCGCGACTTCCGCGTCACTTTCCGCGTCAACTGCATCACCTACCGCGACAACGCGACGATGACCATCTCCAACATGGGCGTGCCCCAGGACGAAGGCCAGTTGCTGCGTTCGTTCTCGCTCGGCCTGGAGCTGGAAAAGCTGCTGCGCAGCCAGGGCATCCCGATCACCGGCGTGTACATGCATCCGCGCTCGACGCACCACATGATGATCGTCGGCGTGAAGGCGACCTATTCAGGCATCGCCCAGCAGATCGCGCAGCTGGCCTTCGGCAGCAAGCTCGGGCCGTGGTTCCACATGGTGATGGTGGTCGACGACCAGACCGACATCTACAACTGGGACGAGGTGTACCACGCGTTCTGCACCCGCTGCCACCCGGAGAACGGAATCCACGTCTACAAGAACACCACCGGCACGCCTCTGTATCCCTTCGCCACGCCGCATGAGCGCAAGTACTCGATCGGCTCCAAGGTGTTGTTCGACTGCCTGTGGCCGATGGATTGGGACCGGATCAACGATGTGCCGACGCTGGTGAGCTTCAAGAACGTCTACCCGAAGCACATCCAGGACAAGGTACTGGCCAACTGGTCCGACTACGGCTATCGCTCAACGAAGTAAGGAGACACGGATATGAAAAACATGTGGGAAGTCTTCGTGATGGACATGTCGGAGCTGCCCGAAGGCAAGGACCTTGAGCTGAGCATCCGCACGCTCAATTCGGGCAATCAGAAATACACGTACAAGCGCGTGCGCTGCCAGGTTTCCGCGACTGCAGACCGGTTTGCCGACGAGCTCCAGGTCCGCATGGGGCGGGGCCAGCTGAGCCCGAGCAGGTTCTCCATCAAGGTGATCGAGGACGTCGAGCGGATGCCGGCGAAGTACAGGTAGGGCCGGATGCGATGACCCTGCGGCGAGGGATGCCGTTCATCGCTCGCCCCATTCAGCTGTTGGACCAAGAACCATGAGTTATACCGACCTGCGCGCCTTCCTGTCCGATCTTGGTGGCGATTTGCTGCGTATAGAACGGGCCTTCGAGCCGCGTCACGAAATGGCGGCGCTGCTGCGCGCCATGCCCGCGAAGTCGCCGGCGGTGCTGTTCGAGAACGTCACCGGCTACCCGGGCGCGCGGGTGGCCGGTAACCTGATCGCAAGCCGGCGCCGCATGGCCCTCGCACTTGGCACGTCCGAGGACAAGCTGTCGGAAACCTATCTGCAGCGCACCCGCACGGGGATCGCACCGGTCCACACCAGGCAGGCGCCGGTGAAGGAGGTGGTCCATGCCGCCCCTGCGGATTTGCTGTCGCTGCTGCCGATCCTCACGCACTACGAAAAGGACGCCGCGCCGTTCATCACGACCGGAATGGTTCTGTGCCGCGATCCGAAAACGGAACGGCGCGGCATGGGCATCCACCGCATGATGGCCAAAGGCGGCAACCGTCTGGGGATCTTCCTGTCCAATCCGCCGCTTTCGCAGTTCCATGCGAACGCGGAAGCGGACGGCAAGCCGCTGGAAATCGCGGTGGCGCTCGGCGTCGAGCCCGCGATCCTGGTGGCGTCAGTGGTAAAGAGCGGTCCCGTCGGCCCGGACAAGATGGCCATTGCGGGGGCGCTGCGTGGCGCGCCCGTCGAAATGATCCGGGCGGAGACCGTGGACGTCGATGTTCCGGCGCGCGCCGAGATCATCATCGAGGGGCGCGTGCTGCCTGGTGTACGCGAGCCGGAAGGTCCGTTTGGAGAAAACACCGGCTACTACTTCTCCAATGTCAGCCCGGTGGTCGAAGTCACCGCCGTGACCCACCGGCGCGACTTCATTTATCCGGCCCTTTGCCCCTGGACCGAGGATGTCGATACGCTGCTGTCGCTAGCCGCGGGCACCGAATTGCTGGGCCAGCTGCGGTCCCAGGTCGCCGGCGTGGCCGATCTCGACCTGACCGCCGGTACCTGCAGCTTCAGCGCCGTCATTTCGGTCAGCAAGGCCAAGCCCACGGAAGTGCGGCGCCTGATCCATCTGGCGCTGACCATGGACCGCCGCCTGAAGCTGGTCACCGTGGTCGATGACGACGTCGACATCCGGGATCCGCGCGAAGTCGCGTGGGCTCTGGCGACCCGTTTTCAGCCCGACCGCGACACGGTCATCCTGAGCGGAATGGAAGGCTACGTGATCGATCCATCCTGCGGTGGCGCGACCGGTTCCAGGATAGGCATGGATGCCACGCGCGGCAGCGGCCCTGAATTCGACAGGATCACGATCCCGGCTGCAGCCGCAGCCAAGGCCCGGGCCGTCATGGCCGAACTAGGACAAGGATAGGAAGATGAAGAGAATCGTCGTCGGAATATCGGGAGCAAGCGGCGCCATTTATGGGCTGCGCATCCTCCAGGTGCTCAAGCAGGCGGGTGTGGAAACGCATCTCGTCATGTCCGATTCGGCCAAGCGCACCATCCTGTACGAGACCGACTACACGATCTCGGCGGTCAAGGAACTCGCGAGCCACGTGCATGACATCAACGATGTCGGCGCATGCATCTCGTCCGGTTCTTTCAAGCACGACGGCATGGTGATCGCACCCTGCTCGATCAAGACGCTTTCGGCGCTGGCGAATTCATTCAATACCAACCTGCTGATCCGCTCCGCCGACGTCACGCTCAAGGAGCGGCGCCGGATGGTGCTGATGATCCGCGAGACGCCGCTGCATCTGGGCCACTTGCGGTTGATGACCTTGGTGACCGAAACCGGCGCCGTGCTCATCCCGCCGCTGCCCGCGTTCTATCACCGACCGAAAACCCTGGAAGACATCATCGACCAGTCGGTCAACAAGGCGCTCGACCAATTCGATCTGGGTGTAGAACTCAATCTGTTCAAGCGCTGGACCGGGAATGAAGAACGCGACAAGTCCAGGTGCCGCCATGAAGTCGCTGAAACTGAACCTTGAGGTCGAGGGAACGCTGTGCAGCGGACTGGGCGAGGGGGCGCGATTCACGCAACTGGCCTGGGCAGCGCGCGAATTTCGGGACAAGCTCGGGTTTGCGCCTTATCCCGGGACCCTCAATTTGATGCTGTCCGGGGCTGACTGGACAGCGGCGCGTTCCCGGCTGCAGCAAGCGGCCGGCATCGCGATCGTTCCGCCGAGCGGATTTTGTGCTGCCAAGTGCTTTCCCGTCACGGTCAATGACCGGATCGAAGGCGCGGTCGTCCTGCCCGAGGTCGGCAACTACCCCGCCGACAAGTGCGAGATCCTGGCGCCGGTCGGGCTCAGGCAGGAACTCGATCTGCGTGATGGCGACGCCGTCCGGCTGCGGGTGGAGATCGCGTGATGCGCCCTCACTCACTACCTTGGAGAAGCTCATGATGATTGGCACGGGGATCCGGGATGTATCGGCAACAAGCCTCGAAGGCGCGCCCCCTCGCGCCCCAGGCTATTTCGATGAGGCGACGGAGACAATGCCCCGTGCGCAGCTGGCAGACCTGCAGTGGCAGAAGCTGCAGGCAATGCTGGCCGAGCTGTGGGGCCGGAACCGGTTTTACACCGACAAGTGGAAAGCCGCCGGTGTGCAAGCTTCGGACATCAAGTCGCTGGCCGATCTCGCGCGCCTGCCGATGACCACCAAGTCGGAACTGATGGCTGACCAGGCCGCACACGGGCCGTTCGGCAGAAACCTCACCTATCCGGTGGATGCCTATGTCCGCATGCACCAGACCTCGGGAACCACCGGCGAACCCCTGAAAGTCATGGACACCGAAGCGTCATGGGACTGGTTCGGGCGCTGCTGGGGGCATGTGCTGGCGGGCGCGGGCGTGACCACGGGAGATCGCCTGTTCATGGCGTTCGGCTTCGGCCCCTTCATCGGTTTCTGGTCCGCGGTCGAAGGCGCGCGCAAGGTCGGCGCGGTGATGATCCCGGGCGGCGGCCGTGACTCCATGCAACGCCTGGAACTGATGCGCTCGGCCGGCGCGACGGTGCTGTGCTGCACGCCCACCTACGCCTTGCGGCTGGCCGAGGTCGCGCGCGAGGCCGGCTTCGATCTCTCCACGATTCCAGTGCACGCAACGGTGCACGCCGGCGAGCCGGGGGCGAATATCCCCGCCACCAAGAAGCGAATCGAAGAAAGCTGGAGCGCAAGGTGTTTTGACCATGCCGGCGCTTCGGAAGTCGGTGCGCACTCCTTCGAATGCCACTTGCAGCCCGGTGGCACCCACCTGATCGAAAGCGAATTCATCGCTGAGGTCATCGATCCGTCGACCGGCATGCCCGTGGCTCCGGGAGAACGCGGCGAACTGGTGATCACCAACCTGGGCCGCTGGGGCTATCCGGCGATCCGCTACCGCACCGGAGACCTGGTCGTGGTGAACCTGGACCGTTGCGGCTGCGGTCGTACCTCGCTGCGATTCGAGGGCGGCATTCTGGGCCGGGCCGACGACATGGTGACGGTGCGCGGCGTGAACGTTTATCCAGCCGGCGTCGAAAACATTATCCGCAAGTTCCGCGAAGTGGATGAATTCCGGATCACGGTGAAAAAGGTCAAGCAGCTCGACGAAATGGATATCGAGGTGGAACTGTGCCAAAGCGCCGACCGCGACGTCGCACACGAGATCGCGGTCAAGCTCGATTCGATGCTGGCCTTCCGCCCGAGCGTGCGCCATGTTGCGGCCAATACACTGCCGCGATTCGAGATGAAGGCCAAACGTTTCCACGTGCATCGCGAATGAGGATTCGCCGTCGAGGTGCACCTTCGAACCGCCCGGCGCTGCGGGCTTGTGCGATATCCAGGAGGCTCCATGCGAGACCAGGTCATACTCGTCGATGAGCACGACAAGCCCACAGGGGCTGCGGGGAAACTGGCCGCTCATCGCAGCGGCAGCCTGCATCGAGCCCTTTCGATCTTTGTTTTCGCTCCTTCCGGAAGGCTGCTGCTGCAGCGGCGAGCCGCCTCGAAGTATCACTCGGGCGGACTCTGGAGCAATACCTGCTGCAGCCATCCCAGGCCGGGAGAGCGCACCGCTGCGGCGGCGCGACGCCGGCTGCGCGAAGAAATGGGTTTCGAATGCGCGCTCACCGAGATGTTCAGTTTCGTCTACCGCGCGCACCTTGGAAACGGTTTGATCGAGCACGAATACGATCATGTTTTCTTCGGTGTCCATGGCGGCGAGCCTGTGCTCAACCCGGATGAAGCCGATGACGCGAGATGGGTCGATATGAACGACCTCGCGGCCGATGTGAGCAGACGCCCCGATGCCTACACCTTCTGGCTGGCGGTGTGCCTCGACAAGGTCCGCGCTTGCAGCTCGCCGTTCGTCCGGACCGCGGGTCATCTCGTCAGCCAAGGGCATGCCACCGGGTATTCCCGTGCACGGCAAGCCGGCTAGCGCGCCGCGGAGGGAGGAAACCGTCTTGGGCGACTCGTCAGTCATCGAAGCGGCGGCTGGGACTGCGCAGAGCGGCGGCGGGAAGACCCAGGAGGTGCTTCCGGTCGCCTCGTGCGCACTGCCCACCGCGTGGGGCACGTTCACGTCACACGTTTTTTTCGATGCGGCCGGTCTCGAGCATGTGCTGTTGACCATGGGTGCGGTTGGGGATGGCAAGCCGGTGCTGGCGCGCATCCACTCCGAGTGCCTTACCGGGGACGCGCTGTCAAGCCTGCGCTGCGACTGCGGTGCGCAGTTGCGCAGCGCCTTGGCGCGTATCGGCGAGGAAGCGCGCGGCGTGCTGCTTTATCTGCGCCAGGAAGGCAGAGGCATCGGATTGTGCAACAAGATCCGGGCGTATCACCTGCAGGATTGCGGAGCCGACACGGTGGACGCCAATCTGCGGCTCGGCTTCGACGCGGATGCGCGCGACTACGCCATGTGCGGACCCATGCTGCACCACGTGCGGGTGCAACGCTTGCGGCTGATGACCAACAATCCGGCCAAGCTCGCGGCAATGAGGGAACTGGGGCTTGAGGTCGTCGAGCGCGTCGCCATGCCGGCAGTCCGCAACCCCTACAACGAAACGTATCTGGATACCAAAGCGCGCCGCATGGGACACCTGCTGGAGTAGTAAGGCTGGGATGGCAAGTGGAATGTCCTCGCAGCCGCCGCGCGAGATTTGCTTGGCCAACCCGCGGGCGGGCGCCGCGGGAGTGTACGCGCTGCGGCCGCGGCCCGGTGCTGCCGGCCGCGGGGCCGCACGTTCAGACGGCCGCCTCGATGCCCGCGCTCATTTCCACCTGCCGCTGTAACCGTTCCCAGCCTTCGTCGACCTCTGCCTGCAGCGATGCGATACCCCCGGGGTCCAGATGCTTGTAGCGCCGCTGCAGTGCCAGGTAGTCGCCGACCGGCCGCGTGCGTGCGGTCTGATTGATGGTGTAGCGGCGCCCATCCTCCACCTCGTACAGCGGAAACGCGCCGCACTCGACCGCGTAGCGCGAAGCCGTAAGGCCGCCGTCGTCGGACAGGCCCCAGCCGTCCAGGCAAGGCACCAGCAGCGTGATGATGCGAAAGCCCCGGATCGCCTTGGCCTTCTTCACCTTGCTCACCAGGTCGGGCAGGAAGCCGACGCTGGCGGTGGCGGCGTAGGGCACCTGGTGCGCGGCCATGATTTCCGTCAGGTTCTTCTTGCGCGTGCCCTTGCCCTCGGGCGTGGACCCGGTCTTCGCGTAGTGCGGCGTCGACGACGACTTCTGCGCGCCGGTGTTCATGTAGCCTTCGTTGTCGAGGCAGAAGTAGATGATGTTCTCGTTACGCTCGGCCGCCGACGACAGGCACTGGAAGCCGATGTCGTAGGTGCCGCCGTCACCGGCCAGCACGATCACCTGCGTCTCGCGCTTGCCTTGCGAGTCGAGCGCGCGCCGCAGCCCCGAGGCCGCGGCCGCGCTCGCTTCCAGGGTCGGCTGGTAGACCGGGATGCGCAGCGAGCTGAAGGGTTGCGGCCCGGCGATGATGGCCATGCACGAAGGCGGAATCACGGCCATCGTGTCGGGGCCCATGGTCGCCAGGACGTGGCGCACCGACAGGGCTTCCACGCAGCCGGGGCAGGCGGCGTGGCCGGAGCACAGCATCGGGCTGTCTTTGAGATCGAGTGGTTGCATGTTGCTAGGCCCAGGCAGATTCGACTTGGGGCGCGCCGTCCAGCGCGCGGCGCACGAGCGCGGCAATCGCGTCCGGCGACATGTTGACGCCGCCCACCCCCGCCAGGAAGCCATGCACGCGCGGCGCCGCGGGCAGGCCATACAGGGCGCCGCGCAGCTCCTGGTGCAGGATGCCGCCGAGCCCAGGCGAGTGGTTGCGGTCGAGCACGACGACGTCGGGCACGCCGGTCAGCGCCACGCGCAGCGCCTGCGCCGGCAGCGGCCGGAACAGCCGCACTTTCAGCAGGCCCACCGGCAGGCCGGCGTCGCGCATGGCGTCCACGGCTTCACGCGCCGTGCCGCACATGCTGCCCATCGTGACGATCACGGCGCGCGCGCCGTCGCAGCGGTAGCGTTCCAGCACGCCGTACGAACGGCCCGTCAGCTCGCTCCATTCGCGGTCGGCTTCCTGCACGACCGCCAGCGCCCGCGCCATCGCGTCCTCGATGTCGTGCCGGTGCTGGCAGAACATGTGCTGCGAGACGACGTTGCCCCAGGACGATCCGACGGCGGTGTCCAGGCGGTTCACCGGCGCGTAGCGCGGCAGATAGGCGTCCACGATTTCCTGCGCCGGCACCTGCACCGGCTCCAGGGCGTGCGACACGTAGAAGGCGTCGTGGTTGACCATCACCGGCAGCATCACCTGCTCGGCCACGCGAAAACCGTGCAGCACCGAGTCCAGCGATTCCTGCGCGCTTTCGGAATAGAACTGGATCCAGCCGGTGTCGCGCTGGGCCAGGCTGTCGGTCTGGTCCGGCCAGAACGCCCAGGGCGAGGCCACGGTGCGATTGACGTTGGCCATCACGATCGGGGCGCGCGCGCCGCTGGCGTAATGCAGCAGTTCGTGCATCAGCAGCAGGCCCTGCGAAGCCGTGGCCGTGAAGACCCGGGCGCCGGCCAGCGACGCGGGAATGCAGGCGGCCAGCACCGAGTGCTCGGACTCCGGCGTCAGGATTTCGGCATCGAACTGGCCCGCCGCATGGAAATCCGTGATCAGCTCCAGGATGGGCGTCTGCGGCGTGATCGGGTAGACCGGCACGACGTTCGGGCGCGCCAGCCGCGCGGCCCAAGCGACGGCGTGGTTGCCGCTCAGCAGCATGGATGTTTGCATATCGGTCAATTCGGCTCTCCTTCGCGGGCCACCGCGGAACCGGCTTTGCCGGACCGCTGGTGGCGCCCCCTTGAGGGGGAGGCGGCCGTAGGCCGCTTCGGGGGTGGGCGTTTCATCGGACTTCCTCCTGCATGATCATCGAACCGGTCGGGCACTCCCTGACGCAGATGCCGCAGCCCTTGCAGTAATCCACCAGCACCCGGTAGCCGCCGGTGTCCACCCGCTCGATCGCGAGATCCGGGCAGTAGAAGAAGCAGTTGTCGCAGGCCGTGCAGTTGCCGCACGAAAAGCAGCGCCCCGCCTCGGCCAGCGCCTGTTCCAGCTCGAGGCCGAGCTGCACCTCGACGCCGCTGGCCAGCCGCTGCGCCGCCGGCAGGCGCGACTCGGCCGCGCGTGCCTCCTTCGGGTGGTAGTAGGTGGCGATGTTCGCCAGGCCCACCGCGTGCGCGGCGCCGGCGCCGGCAGCGGCATCCAGGCCGCGCAGCCGGCGATCGATGTCGAGCGCCGCGCGCTTGCCCATGCCGACCGCCTCGGTGACGAAGCGCGCCATGCTGGCCACGTCGCCGCCCGCCCACACCCC
>JAMPXR010000075.1 GCA_023701085.1 Ramlibacter sp.
CATGCCCCAGATCCAATTGACCATCGCCGAGCGCAAGGCGCATCGGGCCCAGGCCCACCATCTAGCCCCTGTCGTCATGATCGGCCATGAGGGGCTCACCGCCGCCGTCAAGAAGGAAACCGACGCCGCCCTCAAGGCCCATGGGCTGATCAAGATCCGCGTGCTCGGCGACGACCGCGCCCAGCGCGAAGCCATGTTCCAGGAGCTGGCCGACCAGCTCGACGCCGCCCCGATCCAGCACATCGGCAAGCTGCTGGTCCTGTGGCGGCCGCAGCCTCCCAAGGACCGTGCGCCGGACGAGGACCGCATGCCCGGTCCGCGCGACTTCAAGGTGCTCAAGTACAGCAAGCGCGGCGGGCAGCGCCCCGAGGTGAGGACCCTGCGTGTGCTGGGCAACCAGCGCCTGACGCCGGGGGGCCAGGTCAAGCGGGCCAAACCGAAGCAGAAGTCGGTCAAGAAGGGCCGGCAGGGCTGAAGCCAGGGATCCGAGACGCCTTCGCCGCCCATTCCGGAGCCGCGCGCGGAGCATCCGAGGCGTTACCCCCGCCTCTTCACTCCACGAGGAAGCATGCGATCGCCACCTCCTCGGGCCGGCGGATGCCACTGCCGACAAACAGGCGCTCATTGATCCACGACAGGGAACGAGCGGAGGTCTCGAAGCTCGGCACGCAGCGAAAATACACCGACGCTTGCTCGACGGACTCGCCCCTCAGCAGCCTGCGAGTGTTTTCCGGGGAGGCCACTCGTATCGCGCGGTTGACGACATAGATCAGTTCGCCGGCCTCGGTCTCGAGCACGTAGCGCGCGTCCAGCCGAGCCATGGTGGGTGACACGATGGCCTGGAAATCGGCGCCGCCGGACAGCACGCGGGCGGTCCAACCCGTGCCGCGGACTTCACCGCCGACGATCGGGATGACGCGCCGGTTGCCGGCGAGCGTGCTGCCGATCTCGTGCGCCGGGCCGACGCGCACCAGGAGCTCGGCGAAGAACTGAAGGCCCGGCGCAGAGATGGTCGTCGTCATGGCAAGCGAAGCGCGCGCCTCATCGTATATCCGCATTCAGCAATCCCGCGTGCTCGCCGCCAAGACGTTCGGGCAACTGCGGCACCGGCTTGGTCCACCCTTTTCCGGGAATGGCTTCGATCAGCTGCCGCGTGTACGGGTGTTCGGGACGAAGAAAGATATCCGAAGCATGGCCGATCTCGACAATTTCCCCGTGCCGCATCACGGCTATGCGGTCGCAGATCTGCGCCGCCACGCGCAGGTCGTGGGTGATGAACAGCATCGAAAGCTCAAGCCGCCGCCGAATCTGCGCGAGCAACTCGAGGATCTGCGCCTGAATCGACACGTCCAGCGCCGAGACCGCCTCGTCCGCGACCAGCAGCTTCGGCTCCAGCGCGAGCGCCCGGGCGATCCCGATCCGCTGCCTCTGGCCACCTGAAAATTGGTGCGGGTAGCGATCGGCGGCGCCCGCATCGAGTCCCACCAGTTCGAGCAGCTCGCGCGCACGTCGATTGGCATCCGCGGGTGGGACGCCGAAGGCGATCGGCCCTTGCGCGATCGCGTCGCCGACGCGATGGCGGGGATTGAGCGAGGCATACGGATCCTGGAACACCATCTGGATGTCCTTGCGATGCCGCCGCGCCTCCCGCGCTCGCAGTCCGAGCAGTTCCCCCTCATTCAGTCGCAGGCTGCCGGCATCCGGCGCGTGGAGGCCAACCACGGTGCGTCCGAGAGTGGACTTGCCGGAGCCCGATTCGCCGACAATCCCCACCGTCTCACCGGCGTGCAACGTCAGCGTCACCTCGTGCAGCGCCCTGACCGGGCGCTTGCCGTGCCCCGCATAGACCTTACTCAGCGCGGCCGCCCGCAGCAGCACCCGACCGAACTGGCCCGGCGATTTCTCGGCCGGCAGGTGCGGCACGGCAGCCAGCAGGCTGCGCGTGTAGGGATGCTGCGGCGATTGCAGCAGTTCCTGCGCCGCTGCCTGCTCGACAACATCGCCATGGCGCATCACGACGATGCGGTCGGCCAGTTCCGCCACCACGCCGAAGTCATGTGTGATGAACAGCACCCCGATGCCCAGGCGCCGCTGCAGGTCGCGGATGAGGTGCAGGATCTGCGCCTGCGTGGTTACGTCCAGCGCGGTTGTGGGTTCGTCGGCGATTAACAGGTCCGGCTCCAGTGCGAGCGCCATGGCGATCATGATCCGTTGCCGCTGGCCCCCGGAGAGCTCGAAGGGATAGGCACGCACAAGTTGTTCCGGGTTCGGCAGCAGCACGGCCCGGAACAACTCGAGAACGCGAGCGCGGCGCTCGCCGGCGGACATGCGGGTGTGCAGTTCCAGCACTTCTTCCACCTGTGCGCCGACGCGCATGATCGGGTTCAGCGCCGTCATGGGCTCCTGGAAGATCATCGCCATTCGCGTGCCGCGCAGCCGGCGATGCGCGTCCGGCGAAAGCCGCACGACATCCTGGCCTTGGAAGAGAATCCGGCCGCCCGTCACCCGCACCTGGCCGACGGGCAGCAGTCCCATCACGGCGTGTGCCGTGATGGACTTGCCTGAGCCGGATTCCCCGACCACGCAAACGACCTCGTTCGCACGGACTTCGAAACTGACCCCGTGCACCGCATGCCTGCGCGCGCCGCCGATGATCTCCACGGTAAGGTCCTGCAACTGAAGCAGCGGGGCCTGCTGGTCCTGGTTCGCCATCATCCGGCCTTCGCTTGCAGTTTCGGGTTCAGCGCATCATTGAGCGCTTCGCCAATGAGGCTCAGTGCGAGAACGGTGAGCGCAATGGCAATGCCGGGAAAGACGCTCATCCACCATGCCTCGCGGATCACCGAACGCGAAGCGCCGATGATGTAGCCCCAGCTCATGAGATTCGGATCCCCGAGACCCATGAAGCTCAGACCTGACTCCAGCAGGATGGCCGACGCGACCATCATGGATCCCATCACGATGACGGGCGAGAGGCTGTTCGGCAGGATCTGGCTGAAGACGATCCGGGTGTTCGACTGTCCGGCGAGCCTCGCCGCCTGTACGAACTCGCGCGAGCGCAAGGCCATGAACTCGGCCCGCACCAGTCGAGCCAGCGCGGGCCAGGAGACGATTGCAACGGCCAGCACGATGGTCCGGATCGACGGCGTGAGGACGGCCACGAGGACCACCGCCAGCAGGAAAGTAGGGATGGTCTGGAATATTTCCGTCACGGCCATCACGATCTGGTCGACCTTGCCGCCGCAGTAACCGGCGACGGCGCCCAGGGCTACCCCGATGACGACCGCCACTGCGGTCGAGACCACGCCGAGCAGCAACGACACGCGTGCACCATGGACCAGGCCTGCGGCGATGTCCCGGCCCAACGTGTCGGTCCCCAGCAGCGCGCCATCCGTGCCCGGAGGCAGGAAGGGTCCATTGACCATGTCCCACGGATTCCCGGGGTACAGCAGCGGCGCGGCAAGCGCCACTGCGCACGCCACCAGCAGCACGATCAGGCCTGCGACGCCGGCCTTGTGCCGCACGTAAGCGGATACGAACGACTTCATTTCAGCTCGATCCTGGGATCGACCCACGAATACATGACGTCCGTGGCAAGGTTGATCAGCACAACCATGATCGATGCGACGAAGAACACGCCAAGGAGCACGTTGTAGTCGCGCTGCATGAGCGCATCGAAGGCCAGCCGGCCGATGCCGGGCCAGGCGAAGACGGTTTCCGCCAGCACGGCTCCGCCGATCAGGCTGCCGGCCTGAAGCCCGGCGAACGTGATCACGGGCAGCAGGGCGTTGCGCAGGACATGCCGGCGCACCACCAGCTGCTCGGGCATGCCCTTGGCGCGCGCCGTCTTGACGAAGTCCATGTGGCTCACTTCCAGCACCGAGGCCCGGGTCAGGCGCGCATAGATGGCCATGTAGAAGAGGCCCAGGGTCAGCGCAGGCAGGATCAGGTGATGGCCGATGTCGAGGGCACGCCGCCAGCCGGTGTAGCCCGAACCGACGGTTTCATAACCGAAAGCCGGCATCCATTCGAGTTGCACGGAGAACAGCAGCACCATCATCAGGCCGAGCCAGAAGCCGGGTGTGGCGTAAAACAGCAGTGCACTGGAGCTGATGGCGGAGTCGGACCAACGTCCGACCCGCAAGGCCGCGAGCACCCCGAGCGACACCCCGGTCACCAAGGCAAACGCGAACGCCGTGAGCGTGAGCAGCAGTGTTTGCGGCAGGTGCGCCAGGATCAGCCTGGCCACCGATTCCTGTCGCAGATGCGAGAAGCCGAGGTCAAAGACGGCGACATCCTGCAGGTAGCGGCCAAGCTGCACTGCGATCGGCTGGTCCAGGCCAAACCGGGCGCGCAGTTGCGCCAGGGTCGCGGCATCCGCCCCGCCGCTCATGCCCGCCAGCATCTCCGCGGTGTCGCCGGGAGCAGCGCGCACCAGGAAGAAATTGAATATCGCGATAAGGATCACTACGCCCAGGGCCTTCAACAGGCGCTGGGCTACGAAGCGGGCCGTCCTGCTCACGCTTGCTCCAGCCTTGGCCTACTTGGACAGCCACGCTTCGGAGTACGAGCCTGCCACACCCAAACCGGTGGTGATGGCGTCGTTCGCGCGCTTGTGCAGGAAAGTGCTGCCGAGCTGATCCATGATCCAGAGGACGGGTACGTCCTCGACGACCTTCCTCTGGATGGCGGCATACAGCGCGCTGCGCTCGGCGTCCGGCGCCTGTGCTGCCTGCTGGAACAGCTTGTCGACGTCTTCGTTGCGGTACTGCGCGGTGTTGCTGAACATCAGCCCCTTCCTGATGTTCGTCCCCAGATAGGTGCGCGCGACGCCGATTGCCGGGTCGCCATACTGGAAGACGCCGTTGCCAGCCATCTGGTAATCACCCGCCCCCACCCGCTTGACCCATGTGCCGACGTCGGTCGACTCGATGTTCACCACGATGCCGACCTTGGCCAGCGAGAGCTTGAGGTATTCAGCCATGCGGCGGTGCACCTCGCCGTAGGGCAGCGGAATGTAACTGACGGTTGCGCGGACGCCCTTGGCATCGGCTTTGAGTCCCATCTCGTCGAGCAGCGCGACCGCCTTCTTCAGGTCGGGGGCGTACCGTTGCACGTCTGGACTGTAGAACCGCGTCTTGTGGTGAATCGGACCGGTGGAGACGAGGCCCTGGCCGAAGAAGATCTTCTCCACCATGAACTTGCGGTCCAGCGCATACATCATCGCCTGGCGGAAGCGCCTGTCGTTGAATGGAGCGAGCGAGTTGTTCATCTCGATCCAGATCATCGGCGCCCAGTACTCGCCGCCCTCCTGGGTGCTCTTCAGGTTGGCATTCTTCGCAAGGCGGCCGATGTCGAAGGGCTCGATCTCCGTCGGCGCAACCTGCATGACGGTCCCTTGCTCCAGCGCCAGGCGGCGGGAGGCGGCGTCGGGGATGACACGGTACGTGATGCCGTCGAGATAGGGCAGCCCCGGACGCCAGTATTCGGTGTTGCGCACCAGTTCGACATGTGAGCCGCGCTCCCATTTGGCGAACTTGAATGGCCCGGTGCCGACAGGCGCGTTATTGCGGGGATTGGTCGCCAATTCGGTGCCTTCGAACAGGTGTTTGGGCAGAATCGCGCCCCCGCCGATGTCGAAGGCGTACAGGAAGGCCGAATACGGCGACTTCAGCCTGAAGACGACCGTGCCGGTGTCGGGTGCACGCAGTTCTGCGACGTTTTCCATCAGGCCGCGTGTGCGCGGACTGTTCGCCAGGATCTCCTTGTAGGTAAACAGCACATCCGCGCTGGTGAAGGGCTTGCCGTCGTGCCACTTGACACCCTGCTGAAGGTTGAAGGTGTAGGTGAGACGGTCAGGCGAGACGGTCCAGGAGCGCGCGAGACCCGGAGTGGGCTCGAGCTTCTTCGAATAGACAATCAGGCTCTCATAGATCTTCGACGCCACCATCTGCGTGCCAAGAACCTGCTGCAACGCCGGGTTCAGGCTGGGCGGCTCGGGAAAGAGCGAGGCGGTCAGCACGCCGCCGGGGGTCGGTTTGCCCTGGGCATTTGCGGGAACGCCCACGGCAAGAGCCGAGGCAGCAAGAGCGATCGCGAAGACCGCCCGGCGAGACTGCGTGTACATGGATGATGCTCCTCTCAGAGAAAAACGCTCAAGCTCATTGCATCCGATTCAGGCCGCACCAGCGGGCGATGAACAGGGCATAGACAGCGGCAACGCGCTGCATGCTGTCCAGCGAGACCCACTCGTCGATGCCGTGGCCCGAATCGCCGACGGGGCCGTAGCAGGTCGAAGGGATCTTTCCGTAGAGATGGAAGAACTTGACGTCGGTGGTCGCGGCCAGCGCCAGTGGCTGCGCGGCGGCCTTGTTCAGGTCCTCGTGACAGGCCATCAGCGTCTGGATCACTGGTTGGTCCATGTCGACCACCAGCCCCTCGGCCTGGAAGCCCTCGTAACGGACGCTGTAGGTGACGCTCGCGGCATTCGGGTGCCGGGCATGGGCCGCCGCGAGGCAAGCCTCGAGTTCAATGCGCACCTCGGCGGCCGTGCGACCGGGGTAGTAGCCGATACGTACGTCGGCACGACACTGGGTTGGTACCGATGACGTCCACTCGCCGCCGCTAAGGCGTCCTAGATTGAAGTTGATCGGATGCTCGTGCCGGCAGTACAGGGGGTGCCTGCGTTCGGGCTCGTTCCACTGCCGCTCTAGCCCCCGCAACTGGTCCACCAGGTACTGCGTGAAGCCGATCGCGTCCACCCCGGTGTGCGCAAACGCCGCGTGCACCGGCACGCCGCGCACCTCGAGGGTGAGCCACATCACGCCCAACTGCGAGCACATCACCGTTTCGCGAGTCGGCTCCGGAATCAGCGCGGCGTCGGCCGTGTAGCCCTCGACCAGACAGGCTAGCGCGCCGTTACCGGTGCACTCCTCCTCGATGACCGATTGCAGGTAGACCCTGGCGGCCGGCTCGTAGCCCAGCGACCGCAGCGACTTCATGGCCATCGTGTAGGCGACTATTCCGGCCTTCATGTCCATTGAGCCGCGCCCGTACAGGCGGTCACCCTCGATCCGCGGCGAGAAAGGGGGGCTGCTCCACAGCCCTTCGAACCCGACCGGCACCACGTCAATGTGCCCGTTCAGGATAAGCGAGCGGCCGCAGGTGCCGTGGCGCGGCTCGTGAACACCCACCACATTGGTTCGGCCCGCATAGGGCAAGATCGAGGGCGAATAGGCGGAGTGCTGCCGGATCTTGTCCTCGTCGATCTCGAACCGCTCAACGCGCAGACCCATACCGGCAAAGACACCAGCCATGTAGGCCTGGGCAGATTCCTCCCGCCCGAGCAGCGAAGGATAGCTGACCAGCTCCTGCAACATGGCGACACCCGGGCCTCGTTGGGTGCCCACGGCTTGCAGGATCTGTTGTTCGATGTGCGCGACTTCCATCATCACAGTACTGGGTTGGGTGAAGATGGCCTGCCCGCACGGCCAGCCGGCAAGGGGGTCGGCGCCGCGGCCCGGCGTCTCGTTGCAGGCAGCGGCGTGCCCGCCTCCTGGTGCTCCCGGGCGAGCTGCTGCTCGGCGCGCGAGGTCAGCACGTCCAACACGCGTTCGAACACCTCACGGTCGCGCGCGGGGAGCAAACCCATCATTTCCTCGGTCCCGGACACGACGTTGGCCGCCGCTTGGCGTGCAATCTTCTCGCCCTTGCGCGTGAGTACCAAGTTGACCTGGCGCGCATCGGTGCTGCCGATCTGCCTTTCTACCAAACCGATGCGCGTAAGGCGTGTGACCGCACGGGATACGAGCGTCTTCTCCAGATAGGTCAGCTCGACCAGACGGCTCATGCTCAGACCCAGGTTGTGGTGGATCTGCAGGAGCAGGCGGACCTCGCGCACGGACAAGCCGAAATTGCGCTGGTGCGACAGCTCGCCGAGCTCCTTGAACAGACTGCTCAGGACGTCCAGCCGCAGGGTGATGTAGCGGCCTGCGGGCTTCTCGGGTGCCTCAGGCGGCTGCGAGGTGTTTTTTACGTGCATTTCACAATAGTTGCAATATGCACGCATTAGATGTCACAGTACGACGTATTGCAAGGGGTGCAGCCGCAGGGTTTTCCCTAGCGCCGAGAGCGCGCCTCAGCGCCGCACGTCTCGGGGTTGGGTGTTAAAGCAAATCAGAAACTGCAGGTTGCAACGCCTACCGATTCGCGGGAGAGCCAAGTAGCGCTCTGTCGCACTGTTGTACGCGCTGGGACGCACCTCATGCGCACGCTGGCGCTGGTGCCGAAACTGCCATGCCTGGGCCCGACCCCGTCCGCAGCACCTCCGCTGCTGAAGAAACTCCACGGGGCTGCGAGACGGTCAGCAGCCTTCGCGGGAAGGCCTGCTGCTCGAGTCCGTCAACTTCCACAGCACGACGCCCGCGCACACCCACTGCAACACGTACATGGCACTTCCCAGGCTGTGCCACAGCCTGAGGTTGATGCGCGCCATGATCCGGGGCGCGACGGCGAATTCGGCCAGCAACGCAAGCAACAGGCCCCCGACGACGAAGACCAGCGCGCCGCGCGCCCATTCCATGTGCGCACCACCGTCCTGATCCCGCCGGGCCGCCAGCAGCAGCAGCATTGCGCAGCCCACCCCGATCCAGGTCTGCGCGGTGAACAGGCGGGCCGCCGCCTGACCGGCAGCCGCAGGCGCCGGCAGATGGGCAAACAGCGTGGGGACCATGACAAACCCGGTCGCCGTCAGGCTGCCCCACCACAGCGCGGCGGCGAACAGGGGAGCCCGTTCCTTCCAGTTCAAAGGTAGTGGACGGCGACGATTTCGTAGCGCTTGAGGCCGCCGGGCGCCACCACTTCCGCGGTGTCGCCCTCTTCCTTGCCGATCAGCGCGCGCGCGATCGGGCTGGACACGTTGATCAGCCCGTGCTTCAGGTCGGCTTCGTCCTCGCCGACGATCTGGTATCGCACCTTGTCGCCCGAGGCCTCTTCCTCCAGCTCCACCGTGGCGCCGAACACGACCCTGCCCCCGGCTTCCACCGTCGTCGGGTCGATCACCTGGGCGGCGGCGAGCTTGTTTTCGATCTCGATGATGCGCCCTTCGATGAAGCCCTGGCGGTCCTTGGCGGCATCGTACTCCGCGTTTTCGGACAG
>JAMPXR010000076.1 GCA_023701085.1 Ramlibacter sp.
ATCACCCCGGCGGCCATGGCGTAGATCGGCTCGATGCCCAGCGATGCGAACCAGGGGGCGCCCAGCCAGGCCGCCAGGATCATGGCCAGGTTCAGCAGCACCGGGGTCGACGCCGGAACGGCGAAGCGCCTCCAGGTGTTGAGCACGCCGGCCGACAAGGCCACCAGCGACATGAATCCGATGTAGGGGAACATCCAGCGCGTCATGAAAACCGCCGCCTCGAAGCTTTGCGGCTGCTGCCTGAAGCCGCTGGCCAGCGCCCAGACCAGGATGGGCGCGCCCGCGACGCCCAGGACGCAAGTGGCCAGCAGCGCCCAGGCCAGCACCGTCGCCACGCTGTCGATGAGCCGGCGCGTCGCCGCCTCGCCGTCGCGTTCCCTGGAATGCGCCAGCGCCGGGACAAAGGCTTGGCTGAAGGCGCCTTCGCCGAACAGGCGCCGGAACAGGTTGGGAATGCGGAAGGCGACATTGAAGGCGTCGGTGAGCGCGGTGGCCCCGAATGTCGCCGCCATGAGCAGGTCGCGCACCAGCCCGGTGACGCGGGACGCCAGGGTCAGCAGGGAAACGGTGGAAGCGGCTTTGAAAAGGCTCATCGAGGGGGCCGGTGCGGTGCCGAGTTTATAGTGCGGCGGTCCAGGCCTTCCCGCTTCCGGCCCGGGCGTTCGCGCCCCCGGGGCGCCGCGCGGCCTGGAGGACGCGGCACCAGCCGGATGGATGGCACGCGCGATATAATGATTGGCTTTGCTGGCATCATCCTCAGACACAAGGAAACCTCACCATGGCATCAGCCAAACCCAAGAAAAAGAACCCGCGCCTGGCGTCGGGCCGTAAGCGCGCACGCCAGGACGTCAAGCTCAACGCGGCCAACACGTCCCTGCGCTCCAAGTACCGCACCGCCGTGAAGAACGTCGAGAAGGCCGTCGCGTCCGGCGACAAGACCAAGGCCGCCGAAGCGTTCGCCCGGGCCCAGAGCGTCGTCGACATGGTCGCCGACAAGCAGATCTTCCACAAGAACAAGGCCGCTCGCGACAAGAGCCGCCTGTCGGCCAAGGTGAAAGCCCTGGCCCAAGCCGCCGCCTGAACCGAAACCCAGGCACAGCCCGGAATCCTGAACCCGCGCAAGCCGCCGATCAGAATTCCGCCGTTTGAACCGGGTGCGCTGCCAGCAAAGCGCAAGAGAGCCGTCGCAAGACGGCTTTTTTGTGGCCGTTTCATCGCGGGTTCAGTCCAAAAACCGTCCAGGCCGGCGCATTGCTGTGATGCGCAACTCTCAACCAGCGCACGGGGCCTTCGCGCCTAAAATCGAGCCTCAGCGGCTCACTTGCGTTGAGCCGATTTGTTTTCATGGAGAAAGAAATGGCTTTGGTCGAGGCGGCTTCACCCCATACCATGAACACCTACGGCAGGCTGCCGATCGCGCTGTCGCACGGCCAGGGCGTGCGCGTGTGGGACGTGAACGGCAAGGAGTACCTCGATGCGCTCGCCGGAATCGCCGTCAACACGCTCGGCCACAACCACCCCAAGCTCGTGCCCGCGCTGCAGGACCAGGTCGCCAAGATCATCCACAGCTGCAACTACTACCACGTGCCCGACCAGGAACGCCTGGCCGCCACGCTGGTGGAGCTCGCGGGCCTGACCAACGCCTTTTTCTGCTCGACGGGCCTGGAGGCCAACGAGGCGGCCATCAAGCTGGCACGCAAGTTCGGCCACGACAAGGGCATCGCGCGGCCCGAGATCGTGGTCTACGAGAACGCCTTCCACGGCCGCAGCATCGCCACGCTCTCGGCCACCGGCAACGAGAAGGTGCAGAAAGGCTTCGAGCCGCTGGTCGAGGGCTTCATCCGCGTGCCGCTCAACGACATGGCGGCCCTCAAGCGCGCCACCGAAGGCAACCCCAACATCGTCGCCGTCTTCTTCGAAACCATCCAGGGCGAAGGCGGGATCAACCCCATGCGCATCGAATACCTGCGGCAGGTCCGCCAGCTGTGCGACGAGCGGGACTGGCTGCTGATGATCGATGAGGTGCAGTGCGGCATGGGACGCACGGGCAAGTGGTTCGCGCACCAGTGGGCCGGCATCAAGCCCGACGTGATGCCGCTGGCCAAGGGCCTGGGCTCGGGCGTGCCGGTTGGCGCGGTGCTGGCCGGCCCCAGGGCGGCGGACATTTTTCAGCCCGGCAACCACGGAACCACCTTCGGAGGCAACCCGCTGGCGATGCGCGCCGGCGTGGAGACGATCCGCATCATGCAGGAGGAGGGGCTGCTGGACAACGCATACCGGGTGGGCGGGCACCTGAAGGCCGCCCTGGAGCGCGAGCTGGGCGGACTCGAAGGCGTCACCGACATCCGCGGACAGGGTCTGATGCTCGGCGTCGAGCTGGCGCGCAACTGCAGCGCTCTCACCGCGCGCGCCGCGGAGGCGGGCCTGCTGATCAGCGTCACGGCCGATAACGTCGTGCGCCTGTTGCCGCCGCTGATCATGACCGAGTTGGAAGCCGACGAGGTGGTGGCGCGGCTGGTGCCGCTGGTCAAGGCGTTCCTTGCCGAGGGTGCGCCAGCATGACCCTTCAGCACTACCTCCAGTTCAGCGACCTCACGGCCGAGGAGTACGCCTGGCTGTTCCGGCGCGCCGCCATCATCAAGCAGAAATTCAAGGCTTATGAGAAATACCATCCGCTGGCCGACCGCACGCTGGCCATGATCTTCGAGAAGGCGTCCACCCGCACCCGGGTGAGCTTCGAAGCCGGCATGTACCAGCTGGGCGGCAGCGTGGTCCACCTGACCACCGGGGATACGCAGCTGGGCCGTGCCGAGCCGATCGAGGACAGCGCCAAGGTGATCAGCCGCATGGTCGACCTGGTGATGATCCGCACCTTCGGCCAGGACAAGATCGAGCGTTTCGCCAAGCACTCGCGCGTGCCCGTCATCAACGGCCTGACCAACGAATTCCATCCCTGCCAGATCCTGGCCGACCTGTTCACCTTCCTGGAGCACCGTGGCGCCAACGCGCAGGGCCAGCCCGACCCGGCGCTCCTGAAGGGCAAGACCGTGGCCTGGGTCGGCGACGGCAACAACATGGCCAACACCTGGCTGCAGGCGGCCGAGCTGCTGGGCTTCAAGGTGCACGTCAGCACGCCGACCGGCTACGAAGTGGACCAGGCCGTGGCGGGCATTCGCAGCGGCGACAGCTACAAGGTGTTCAAGGACCCGATGGACGCCTGCCGCGGCGCCGACCTCGTCACCACGGACGTCTGGACCAGCATGGGCTACGAAGCCGAAAACGAGGAGCGGCGGAAGGTCTTCGCGAACTGGTGCGTGGACACCGAGATGATGGCCGCCGCCAGGCCCGACGCCTTGTTCATGCACTGCCTGCCCGCGCACCGCGGCGAGGAAGTGGAGGCCGAAGTGATCGACGGCCCCCAGTCCGTGGTCTGGGACGAGGCGGAGAACAGGATGCATGTGCAGAAGGCCCTGATGGAGTACCTGCTGCTGGGCAGGGTCGGCTGAAGGCGCCCGCGGCCGCGCGCACGATTCTCCATCGCGTCTCGCATGGAAAAGCTCTGGGATATCTCCCCGCCCGTGGGGCCCGGTTCGCCGGTCTTCCCGGGCGATTCGCCTTACCGGCAGGAGTGGTCGGCCACGCTGGCGCCCGGCAACCCGGTCAACGTGAGCCGCATCACCCTGTCCCCGCATGTGGGCGCCCACGCCGATGCGCCGCTGCACTACGACCCGGCCGGCGCGGCGATCGGCGCGCTGGCGCTGGAACCCTACCTCGGCCCTTGCCGCGTCATCCACGCCATCGGAAAAGGGCCGCTGGTGCGCTGGCAACATCTGGAGCACGCGGTGCGGGACCTGCCGGCCCGCGTGCTGGTGCGCACCTACGAGCGCGTGCCGGTGGAACGCTGGGACCCGCAGCTCGCCGCCTTTGCGCCCGAGACCATCGAACGGCTGGCCGCGCTGGGCGTGACGCTGGTGGGCATCGACACGGCGAGCATAGACCCCGCCGCAAGCAAGACCCTGCCCAGCCACCAGGCGATTCGCCGTCTGGGCCTGCGGGTGCTCGAAAACCTGGTGCTCGACGAAGTGCCCGAGGGCGATTACGAGCTGATCGCGCTGCCGCTCAAACTCATGACCGCCGACGCGTCGCCGGTGCGCGCGGTGCTGAGGCAGCCATGAAGCACGCCACACCGGCGACCTTGCAGGCGTGCCGGGCGCTGGACGCGCAGGACCCGCTGCGCGAATTGCGCGCCCTGTTCACGCTGCCCGAGGGTGTCATCTACCTGGACGGCAATTCGCTGGGTGCGCTGCCGGTGGCGACGGCGGCGCGCGTGGCCCAGGTGATCTCCGATGAATGGGGCCGCGGCCTGATCCGCTCCTGGAACAGCGCCGGCTGGTTTGGCCTGCCGCAGCGTTTGGGTGACAAGATCGCGCGCCTGGTCGGCGCCAACGCGGGCGAGATCGCGGTGACCGACAGCACGTCGATCAACCTCTACAAGGTGCTCGGCGCCGCGCTGCGTGACGCCGGCAAGACGGATGCGCTCCGCAAGGTGGTGGTCAGCGAGCGCAGCAATTTCCCGACCGACCTGTACATCGCGCAGTCGCTGTGCGAGGAGCATGGAGTGTCGCTGCGCCTGGCCGAGCCGGACGGCATCGAAGCCGCACTCGATGATGAAGTCGCGGTGCTCCTGCTCACCCACGTCAATTACCGCACCGGCGCGATGCACGACATGGCCGCATTGACGGCCGCGGCGCACCGCCAGGGCGCGCTCGCGATCTGGGACCTGGCGCACAGCGCCGGCGCGGTGCCGGTCGATCTGCACGCGGCGGACGCCGACTTCGCGATCGGCTGCGGCTACAAGTACCTGAACGGCGGCCCGGGCGCGCCGGCCTTCGTCTGGGTCCATCCGCGCCACGCCGGCCGGTTCGAACAGCCGCTGGCGGGCTGGTGGAGCCATGCGGCGCCTTTCGAATTCGCGCCGGGCTACCGGCCCGCCGCCGGCATCTCGCGCTTCCTGTGCGGCACCCAGCCGATCCTGAGCCTGGCCGCGCTCGAGTGCGGCTTGGACACGGTGCTGGCCGTCGAACCGCTGGGGGGGATGGCCGCGCTGCGCCGCAAATCGCTGGCATTGACCGACCTGTTCATCCGTCTGGTCGAAGAGCGCTGCGGCGGCCTGGGCCTGGCCCTGGCGACGCCCCGCGAGCACCGGCGCCGCGGCTCGCAGGTCTGCTTCGCGCGGGTGGAACCGCAGGATCCATCCGGCGCTTCGGGGGCTTATGCCATCGTGCAGGCGCTGATCGCGCGCGGCGTCATCGGCGACTACCGCGCGGGCGACCCGTCGGCGGGCCTCGGGCAGGACGGATCGCAGGACATCCTGCGCTTCGGCCTGACGCCCTTGTACATCGGGTTCGAGGACGTCTGGCGCGCGGTGGAACACTTGCGCGAGGTGATCGAATCGGGCGAGTGGCGCCGCCCGGAATTCAACCGGAAGCACGCGGTGACCTGACCATGGATCCGGACAAGAAACCTGCCCCGCGCGCGCCCACCGGAACGGCCGAATCGATCGTCCGCCAGGAGACCGCGCTGCACGATTTCAGCCGGTCCATGAGCTACACGGACTACCTGCAGCTGGATGCGATCCTGGCCGCGCAAAAGCCGCTGTCGCCCGACCACAACGAGATGCTGTTCATCATCCAGCACCAGACCAGCGAGCTGTGGATGAAGCTGATGCTGCACGAGCTGCACGCGGCCATCGCGAACATCGCGCGCGACGAACTGGGCGGCGCTTTCAAGATGCTGGCGCGGGTCAGCCGCATCATGGAGCAGCTGGTGCACGCCTGGGACGTGCTGGCCACGATGACGCCGCCCGAGTACAGCGCCATCCGGCCCTACCTGGGCAGCTCCAGCGGCTTCCAGAGCGCGCAATACCGCTGCATCGAATTCGCCCTGGGCAACAAGAACGCCGCCATGCTGCAGACGCATGCGCACCGGCCCGACCTGCTGGCGCAGGTGCGTGCCGCTTACGAGGCGCCCTCGCTGTACGACGAAGCCTTGCGCCTGCTGGCGCGCCGCGGCCTGGATGTTCCGGCGACGCACACGCAGCGCGACTGGACCCAGCCTTACGTGGAGAGCACGCAGGTCGAACAGGCCTGGCTGGTGGTCTATCGCGACCCGCAGCGCCACTGGGACCTGTACCAGCTCGGCGAGGAGCTCACCGACCTGGAAGACGCGTTCCGGCTCTGGCGCTTCCGGCACGTCACGACCGTCGAGCGCGTGATCGGCTTCAAGCGCGGCACGGGCGGCACCGGCGGCGTGAGCTACCTGCGCAAGATGCTGGACGTGGTGCTGTTCCCGGAGATCTGGAAGCTGCGCACCGACCTGTAGGCGCGGCTGTTCCGTCCGGCTGCGCTATCGCGCGGGACCGCGGTACAACCAGGGCTGGTCCAGCAGCGTCTCGCCGAGCAGGCGCAGCGACAGGTCGCGCCCCCAGCGCATCAGGCCGGTGGCGTGGAAGATGCGGCCGTTGCGCCGGGAGCGCTCCTGCACCCGGGCGCAGCGCTCCCATCGCTTCAGCGCATAGCGGCGCAGCGCCAGCGGCACGTCCAGGCCCGCATCCGCGGCCATGGCCAGGGTGCCGCCCAATGCCGCGGCATCCTCGATGGCCATGCCCGCGCCTTGCGCGAAATAGGGCCGCATCGGATGCGCGGCATCGCCCAGCAGGACGGCGCGGCCGCGCACCATCTCGTCCGCGCTGGCCATGGGCGGGCGGTCGTGCAGCGCCCACAGGCGCCAGTTCGGCATCGCGCGCACCAGGTCCTGCAGCGGCGCGCACTGCCGCCCCAGCGCGCGCAGCAGCTCGGCCCCTGCCGCGGCCTGGTCCCAATCCTCGACCCGGCCCGGCGCCTTTCCCTCCACGATCGCGACCACGTTCAGCCATTCGCCGCGGCGCACGGGATAGGCCACCACGTGCAGCCGCTCCCCCAGCCAGACCGTGACCTCCGGGCTGCGCAGGGCCGCCGGCAGATCGGCCTGCACGGCCAGTGCGCGATACGCGAGGTGACCGGTGAATGCCGGGGGTCCGTCGCTGCAGACCTGCGAGCGCACCGCGCTCCACAGCCCATCCGCGCCGATCAGGGCATCGCCCTCCACTTCCAGGTCGCCGGCGATGCGCAGCCCGATCGCATCGCTCGAGGGCAGCACCGCCATGACGCGCGACGACAGCTTGAGATGGACGCCCGCCTGTCGCGCGGCACCCAGCAGCAGCCCCTGCAGGTCGGCGCGGTGCACCGTGGCATAAGGCGCGCCGTAGCGGCTGGCGAACGCCGGGCCGAGTCGCAGGCGGCCGAGGGGTGCCGCGTCGGCCGCCCGCCGCACGCGCAGCCACGGCGGGAACGCGGCAACGAGCTCCAGCTCGCGGCCCAGGCCCCAGCCCTGCAGGATGCGCGTCGCGTTGGGTCCGAGCTGGATGCCGGCGCCGAATTCGCTGAATTGCGCCGCCTGTTCATACAGCCGCGCGTCCCAGCCCGCGCGCGTGCAAGCCACCCCGGCTGCGAGGCCGCCCAAGCCGCCGCCGGCGATGAGAACTTGCCGCGTCACGCCGCCGAATGAAAGATGGCGTTCCCGCGTCACGCCGCCAGGAGCTGCCTGAGAACGAACGGAAGAATGCCGCCGTGCCGGTAGTAGTCCACCTCGATGGGCGTGTCGATGCGCAGCGTCAGCGTGCGCGTCTCGCGGCTGCCGTCCGCGCGCGTGACCACCAGCGTCGCGTCGCTTTGCGGCCGCAGTTGCGAATCGGGGATGACGTCTATCAGCTCTTCGCCGTTCAGGCGCAGCGCCTGCCAGCTGTCGCCGCCCTGGAACTGCAGCGGCAGCACGCCCATGCCGACCAAGTTGCTGCGGTGGATGCGCTCGAAACTCCTGGCGATCACCGCCCGGATACCCAGCAGCTGCGTGCCCTTGGCCGCCCAGTCGCGCGACGAACCGGTGCCGTATTCCTCGCCGGCGAAGATCACGGTCGGCCGGCCCTCGGCCAGGTACTTCATCGCGGCGTCGTAGATGGACATCTTCGCGGCCGCGCCGCGCGCGTCGCGGTGGATCGTCAGACCGCCCTCTTCGCGCGAACCGTCGGGCCCGGCGGGAATCATCAGGTTCTTGATGCGGACATTGGCGAAGGTGCCGCGCATCATCACCTCGTGGTTGCCGCGGCGCGATCCGTAGCTGTTGAAGTCCGGCTTCGCCACGCCGTGCGCGATCAGCCATTGCCCGGCGGGCGAGCTTTCCTTGATCGATCCGGCCGGCGAGATGTGGTCGGTGGTGATGGAGTCGCCGAACATCGCCATGATGCGCGCGCCGTGCACCGACACGCCGTCCGGATTGCCGGCGCCGGCCGGGGCTTGCGCCAGCGCCGGCGGCTCCAGCCTGAAATCCTGGAAGAACGGCGGCTCGGCGATGTAGGTGCTGCGCGGCCAGGTGTAGGTTTCGCCGGCGACGCCGCGGATGTCCTGCCACAGGGCGCCCGGCTCGGACTTGACCTTGCCGTAGTTGCCACGGTACGCCTTGCCGTTCAGCGCGTACTTCATGAGCCTGTGGATTTCGTCGCTGGTCGGCCAGATGTCGCCCAGGTACACATCCTTGCCGCCGCGCCCCTGGCCGACCGGCTCGGTCATCAGGTCCCTGAGGACCGTGCCGGCGATCGCATAGGCCACCACCAGCGGCGGGCTCGCCAGGAAGTTCGCCTTGATGTTCGGATGGATGCGGGCTTCGAAATTGCGGTTGCCCGACAGCACGGCGGCGCAGACCAGGTCGCCCTTGGTGATCGCGGCGTTGATCTCCGGCGCGAGGTCGCCCGAGTTGCCGATGCAGGTGGTGCAGCCGTAGCCCACCAGCGCGAAGCCCAGTCGCTCGAGATAGGGCAGCAGGCCGGCGCGCTCGAAGTACTCGGTGACGATGCGCGAGCCCGGCGCCAGCGAGGTCTTCACGTGCGGCTTGACGCGCAGCCCCGCCTCGACCGCTTTCTTCGCGAGCAGGCCGGCGGCCAGCAGCACCCCCGGGTTGGAGGTGTTGGTGCAGCTGGTGATCGCCGCGATCAGCACGTCGCCGTGCCCGATGGTGACGTCCTCCACCTCGGCCATCGTCGCGGGC
>JAMPXR010000077.1 GCA_023701085.1 Ramlibacter sp.
CGCCGGCGCATCGTGCTGACCGTCAACCAGTTCTTCACCGCCGGACGGGTGGTGGCCGGCTCGGACCTGCTGACGGTGCTGCCGCGTCACTTCGTCGGCATCACGGGCATGGCGCACGAGTTCGTGCTGCGCGATCTGCCGTTCGACATCGCGCCCGTGCTGATCGATTCGCTCTGGCATCGGCGGCAAAGCCAGCGCAGCGACCACGCCTGGCTGCGGCTGGCCGTGGCAGCGGCGGCGAAAAAGGGCTTCCGGTAGCGGGCGGCCATCCCCGGCGGGCCGGAATGCCGGTGGCCGGCACAATCGGCCGGATGAAGATCCAGCTGCTGTCGGACCTGCACCTGGAGGTGCATCCGCACTACCAGCCGCAGCCCGCGCCCGAGGCGCAGCTGCTGGTGCTGGCCGGCGACATCGGCTCGTACCAGGCCGGCGGCCTGCTCGCGGGCGACGATTTCGGGCTGGAGCGGTTCTCGCCAAAGCTCGGTTGGCCGGTGCCGGTGCTGTACGTGCCGGGCAACCACGAGTACGACCAGCTCGATTTCGACGCCGCGCATGCGCGCCTGCGCGAAACCTGCCAGCGCCTGGGCATCCTCTGGCTGGAGCGCGAAGTCCTGGTGTTGGAGGGCGTGCGTTTCATCGGCACCACGCTCTGGGCCGATTTCGACGCCCTGGTGAGCGAGGCCGACCGGGCGCATCCGGACGGGGCGCGCGTGCGAAAGCAGCGCGAAAAGGCCTTTCGCGCCGCCAATTACTACCTGGTAAAAACCGGGACGACGCGCGCGGGCGAACCCATGCTGGCGCCGCAGTGGCGCGAACAGGCGCTGGTGTGCGAGCACTGGCTGCGCCGCGCGCTGGCGCAGCCCTTCGAAGGCAGCACCGTGGTGGTGACGCACTTCGCGCCCAGCCTGCGCAGCGCCGATCCGCGCTACGGCCTGACGCCCGGCACCGCGGGCTTTTGCAACGCGCTCGATGAACTGCTGCCGCTGGCCCAGTTGTGGCTGCACGGGCATCTGCACTGCCAGCAGGACTACCGGGCCGGCGGCTGCCGCGTCGTGGCGAACGCCTTGGGCTATGCGGCGCGCGGCGAGCAGGAAGGTTTTCGCGACCGGCTGGTCCTGGAAGTGCCCGCGCCCTGAGCCGCGCGGCGCCGGCGACGCGCACATTCAACGCGCGGCCGATTCGCGCTTCACGCGATGGCGCTCACGTCTGCGTACAACTGCCCGGAGTTCTTTACAAGCCGGATGTGACGCGCCACGAGGCCGCATGGAACACTGCCTGCCTGAAGGAGGCCGCCATGACCCACACGATCTGGACGCCCACACTGGCCTGGCTCGCCGCGGCGACCGGCGCGGTGCTGCTGGCCATGGCCTCTCCCAATGAATCGCATTTCTTCGGCCAGCTGCCCACGCTGACCGTGCAGCGGCTCGACCAGCAGCGCTTCGCGCTGCCCCAGGGCCTGCTGGCCAAGCGCACGCTCGCCCTGGTCGCCTTTCACTCCGACCAGCGCGATGAGGTCCGCAGCTGGATCCGCGGCCTGCGCCTGGACCAGGACCGTTCCATCGCCTGGTTCAAGATGCCGGTGCTGAACGACCCCGGCAGCGAGCGGGCACGCAACGACATGGAGAGCGTCTTGCTGGCAGGGCGCGCGTCCGAGATCGACCGCGCGCGCCTGGTGCCGGTGTTCACCGACCGCGAGGCCTTCATCCGGTCGGCCGGCATCTCGGGCACCGGGCATGCCTGGGTGCTGGTGCTCGACCGCGACGGCAAGGTGCTGGCGCGCGCCGAAGGCCGGTTCGACCAGGACAAGGCGGACGCCCTGCGCGAGACGCTGCGCGCCGAGGGCGATTAGGCGCGGAACGCGGCTAGGCGGCCTCTTGCGGCTGCGCCAGGGCCGCGCGTCCGGCTTGCATCAGCGCGTCCGTCAGGGCGTCCAGCACCTCGGATTCCAGATTCCAGCAATGCCAGAACAGCTGGATCGGCAGGGTGTGCGCGGGCGCGATGTTCACCAGCTGCCCCTGCTCCAGCAAGCTGCGCACCAGCAGCTGCGGCACCACGCTCACGCCCCAGCCCGCCAGCACCGCGCGCACCTGTCCTTCCGAGCTGGGCACGAACAGCTGGTTGAGCGCCACCCGTTTCAGGCCGAACGCGCGGCCGACGAATTCGCTTTGCATGTCGTCCTTGCGGTTGAAGGCGACGAACGGCGCGTCGCGGAAGTTGTGCTGGCTCAAGCCGCGCGGAAAGCGCTCGCGCGCGAACTGCGCCTGCGCCACCGCGACGTACGACATCGCCCCCAGCGACACCATCCTGCAGCCGCGCAGCGCCTGCTTGAGCGTGGTGACGCAGCCCAGGACCTGGCCTTCGCGCAGCCGCTCCTGGGTGAAGTCCTGGTCGTCGGCGATGATCTCCATCGGCAAGCCCTGGCGCGCCAGTTCGTTGAGCGCGGGCAGCGCCCAGGTGGCGATGCTGTCGGCATTGATCGCGATGGAGATGCGCTCCTCCTCGCGCGCCGCGCCGGTCGAGCTGGGCGCCAGCTCTTTCAGGTCGCGCTCCAGGTCGGCGCGCAACAGCCTCAGCTGCTTGGTGTGCTTGAGCAGCAGCTGGCCGGCCGACGTGGGCTTGAGCGGGCGGCTGCGCACGATCAGCACCGTCCCCACCTGCGCCTCCAGCGCGCGCAGGCGCTGCGACACGGCCGACTGCGTGATCGACAGGCGCTGCGCGGCCCGCTCGAAGCCGCCCTCCTCCACGATGGCCGCGAGACATTCGAGGGCGTCCGGATCGAAGGTGCTCATATATAAGTCCGTCTGATGTTTTGGCTGATAGTTTAATTTTTCTGTTCAACGAATACAACTTCCGTCAAACTCGGCGCCCATGAAAGTACTCGTCCTAGGCGCTGGAATCATAGGCACAAGCACCGCATGGCACTTGCTGGAGCGCGGCCACGAAGTCACCGTGGTGGACCGGCAGGCCTCGGCGGCCCAGGAAGCCAGCTTCGCCAACGCGGCGCAGATTTCGGTGAGCTATTGCGAACCGTGGGCGAACCGGCAGGCCCCGGTCAAGCTGCTCAAGTGGATGTTCCGCAAGGACGCGCCGCTGCTGTTCCGGCCGCAGCCCGATTGGCAGCAATGGCGCTGGGGCCTGCAGTTCCTGGCCCAGTGCAATGACAGCGCGTTCGAGCGCAATGTGCAGCAGTTGGTCGCGCTGGGTGCCTACAGCCATGCGTCCCTGGACGAGATGGTGCGCGCCACCGGCATCGAATACCACCGCCTGCAATGCGGCATCGCGCATTACTATAGCGACCCGGCTTCGTTCGAGGAGGCGGCCAAGGGCGCCGAGCTGATGCGCAAGTTCGGCGTGCAACGCAAGGTGCTCAGCCGCGACGAACTGCTGGCGGTCGAGCCGGCGTTCCGGTCTTTCGCCGATCGCATCGCCGGCGGCACCTACACGCCGACCGACGAGACCGGTGACGCGCAGGTGTTCACCGAGCAGCTGGCCGCGCGCTGCGCCGCGCGCGGCGCGCAGTTCCTGTTCGGCCATGACGTGGAGCGCCTGGACCTGGCGGGCGGCGCGGTCGCGGCCGTGGCGGTGCGCGACCGCGCGAGCGGGACGGTGCGGCGCCTCAAGGCCGATCAGGTGGTGGTGGCTTGCGGCTCCTACAGCGCCCCCCTGCTGCGCACGGTCGGCGTGGACCTCCCGATCTATCCGGGCAAGGGCTACAGCGCGACCTTCAAGCTCAAGCGGCCCGAGCTGGCGCCGCGCGTCAGCGCCATCGACGACGCGGTCAAGGTTGCGATGAGCCGGCTCGGCGACGAACTGCGCGTGGCGGGCACCATCGAGCTGGCGGGTTTCGACCTGTCGCTGGACACACCGGTGGCGCGAGCGCGCTGCCGGATGCTGGCCGAGCGGATCGAACAGGTGCTGCCCGGCGTCTGCGACACGCGCATGGCCGAGGACGGCGGCAATCCGCGCTTCTGGGCCGGCCTGCGGCCCGCGACGCCGACCAACATTCCTTACATCGGCCGCACCCGGGTCGGTCGGCTGTGGGTGAACGCCGGCCATGGCACGCTGGGCTGGACGCACGGCGCGGGCTCGGGCAAGGCCATGGCCCAGCTGATCAGCGGTCAGCGTCCGGGCATCGCATTCGATTTCTACGGCTTCGAGCCGCAACGCGAGCAACTGGCCACCGGCCTGGCCTGAGCGAGGCCCGCCGCCGCGGCAGCTCGGGCCCGTGGCGAGGCCGGCCGCCGCGTTGCCGGGCCGGCTGCGGGGCGCAGCGCGCCAGCGCGGATTCGAACGCGCGCGCCCGGTCGGGCCCTGCGGTTTCCTGCAGCAGGATTTCGCCGTTGCGGCCATACTGCCTGAAGATTCATGTAAGTAAATCGGCCGATGAACCCGCCACCCAAAGCCCTGCCGCCGAGTTTTTCCGCGCGGGAATTCCGCACCGCGCTGGGCATGTTCGCGACCGGCGTCACCATCGTCACCGCGCGCACCGCGGACGGCCAGGTGATCGGCCTGACTGCCAACTCGTTCAACTCCGTCTCGCTCGATCCGCCGCTGGTGCTGTGGAGCCTGGCGCAGGACGCCGCCTCCCTGCCGGCCTTTCGCGCCGGCTCGCACTACGCGATCAACGTGCTGGCGGCCGACCAGAAGACGCTGGCCGAGCGATTCGCGCTGAAGGGGATCGACCGCTTCTCTGGCGTGAGCTTCGCGCAAGGCAGCGGCGGCGCTCCGCTGCTCGCGGGCGCCGCAGCCACCTTCGAGTGCTTCAACCGCAGCCGCTACGAGGAAGGCGACCATGTGATCTTCGTGGGCGAAGTCGAGCGCTGCGGCTGGCGGCCGGGCGCCTCGCCGCTGCTGTTCCACGGCGGGCGGTTCTACACCGAGCACCCCTTGTAGGCCAGTGGTGATGCCGGGCATGCTTGGGCGACAGCCACCTCGGCTACCAGCCGGGCCAGGCGTAGTGCGCGCCGTGCGAGGGCGCGCGAGAGGCGCTGTCCAAGCAGCCGACGGCGACCCTAGCCGGTGCAGCGCTGGGCCGACCCGGGTTGGCTCGCGCAGCGCGCGGCGCGAAGGCCCTTCATGAAGGAGGCCTTGCGCAAGGCCACGGCCGGCGCGCTGCTGCTCGCCGCGCCGGGCTGTTTCGGACCTGCCCTCGCGCAGGAGCGGCGCAACTGGTTCGAGGACCCGTTCTTCCGGGTTTCCCAGGGCATGCCGGACTGCCCGGTGCCGCTCGGGCCTTTGCTCACGCGGGAGGAGCAGCGCGCGCAGGCGCATTACCGCATCGAGCGCGGCACCAGCTGCTGGCTGGCGGGCAAGTGCCGCGACAGCAATGCCTACCGCTATGACAAGGAGCTGGCGCCCCAGGTGGAAGCGGCGCTGCGGGCGGTGCCCGGCATGGAGCGCAGCAGCTTGTGGGTCACGATCCAGCGACGCTGGGTGTTTCTCGAGGGCTGCGCGGAAACCGCCGCGCAGATCGGCCGGTTCGAGCAGGCCGCGCGCCAGGTGCCCGAGGTGGAAGCGGTGGTGCCCGCCCTGAGCGTGGGCGACGCCGCGCCGCGCTACCCGTTGCGCGACGAACCCGCGCGGGGCCGATAGCTGAGGGAAGTCCGCGCCCGGCCGGCTACCATGGCGCGGTGAGAGAACGAAAACAACAACTGGACGCGCTCGCGATCCTGCTGCTGCTGGCCTGCTGCCTGTTCTGGGGCTTCCAGCAAATCCTGATCAAGACCACGGTGACGGAAGTGCCGCCGCTGTGGCAGGCGTCGCTGCGCTTTGCGGGCGCCACCGCGCTGCTGTGGCTGTGGTGCGCGGTACGCGGCATTCCGCTGTTCCAGCGCGATGGCACCCTGGGCGCGGGCCTGCTGGCGGGGGTGCTGTTCGCGGGCGAGTTCACCGGCATCTACCTGGGTTTGCGTGACACGACCGCGTCACGGCTCACCGTCTTTCTCTACACCTCGCCGTTCGTGGTCGCCCTGCTGCTGCCGCGCCTGGTGCCGTCCGAACGACTGCGCTCGCTGCAGTGGACCGGGCTGGTGATCGCCTTCGGCGCGGTCGCCCTGGCGTTCGGCGAAGGATTCGGCGGCGGCAGCACGTCGCGGCAGCTGCGCGGCGACGCGTTCGCGCTGGCCGCCGGCATCCTGTGGGGCTTGACCACCCTGGTGATCCGCGCCAGCGCCCTGTCCACCGCCAGCGCGGAAAAGACGCTGTTCTACCAGGTGGCGGTGACGACCGTGGCCGCGCCGCTGCTGTCGCTGGCGTTGGGCGAATCCTGGTCGCTGCAGTATTCGGCCTACGCCTGGGGCTCGCTCGCCCTGCAGACGGCGATCGGCGCCTTCGCGAGCTACCTCACCTGGATGTGGCTGCTGCGGCATTACCCGGCCACGCAGATGTCCTCGTTCACCTTCATCACGCCGGTGTTCGCGCTGGTGCTGGGCGTGGCCTTGCTCGAGGAGCCGCTCACCTTGAAGCTGCTGCTGGCGCTGGCCGCCGTGGTGGCTGGCATCGTGCTGGTCAATCGCAAGCCCGGCGCCTGAACACCGGCGCGCCAGGGGGCGGCAGCCCTCTCAGGCGCGCGGCGCCAGCCGCTGCCGCGCGAACGCCACGTACCAGTCCAGGCATCCCGGGTTGGCCATCGCGTCCTTGTTGACGACCTTCTCCAGCGGCTGGCCGAGCAGCAGTTTCTTGATCGGCAGTTCCTGCTTCTTGCCCGACAGGGTGCGCGGAATCTCGGCGACCTGGAAGATGCCGTCCGGCACGAAGCGCGGCGACAGCGCGGTCCGGATGGCGTCGTTGATCCTGCCCTTGACGCCGTCGTCCAGGGCCATGTCCGGGCGCAGCACCACGAACAGCGGCATGTAGCTTTCGCGGCCCAGGTACTCCAGGTCCACCGCCATCGAGTCCAGCACCTCGGGCAGGGCCTCCACGGCGCTGTACAGCTCGCTGGTGCCCATGCGCAGCCCATGGCGGTTGATCGTCGCGTCGCTGCGGCCGTAGATGACGCAGCCGCCCGAGGGCATGATCCTGAGCCAGTCGCCATGCCGCCACACGTGGGGGTACATGTCGAAATAGGACGCGAGATAACGCTGGTTGCCCGCGTCGCCCCAGAAGAACAGCGGCATCGAGGGGATGGGCGCGGTGCACACCAGTTCACCGACCTCGTCGATCACCGGCTCGCCCCGTTCGTTCCAGGCCTCGACGGCGCACCCGAGCAGGCGGCATTGCATCTGGCCCGGCGCCTGCGGCAGCTCCCGGTTGCCGCCGATGAAGGCACCGGCGAAGTCGGTGCCGCCGGAGATGTTGCACCACCAGATGTCGGACTTGCCGATCCGCTCGAACTGCCGGGTGCCCCAGCGCTGGGCCTCCTCGGACAGGGGCGATCCGGTGGTGCCCAGCGCGCGCACCGGCCGCAGGTCGCCGCAGGCCGCCAGGTCGACCTGCGCCTTCATGCAGTTGGCGAAGAAGGCGGCCCCGGCGCCGAAGAAGGTCACGCCCAGGTCGGCCGCGAATCGCCACAACACGCTCCAGTCGGGCTTGTCCTTGGCGCCACCGGGATTGCCGTCGTAGATGCAGCAGGTCGTGCCGTGCAGCAGTCCGCTCACCTGGGCGTTCCACATCACCCAGCCGGTGGAGCTGTACCAGAAATAGCGCTCGCCCAGATTGTTCTCGTCGTAGCTGCAGCCGATGTCGTTGTGCAGCACCTTCAGCGTCAGCGCCACCAGCACGGCGCCGCCATGGCCGTGCACGATCGGTTTGGGCAGGCCGGTGGTGCCGCTGGAATAAACGATCCACAGGGGATGGTCGAACGGCAGCCAGAGCGGCTGGAAGCCCGCGGTCTGCGCGTCCTCGCGCGCCGTGGCCTGCGCCATGTCCGTCATCGGCGCCAGCGCCTGCAGCGCCGCCTCCTCCACGCCCAGGTTGCGGTGCACGATCAGGTGCCGCACGCTGGGCAAGGCGGCGCGCAGTTCGGCCACCACCGCGGTGCGATCGAAATCGCGCCCGCCGTAACGCACGCCGTCGCACGCGATCAGCACCTTGGGCTCGATCTGCCGGAAGCGGTCCAGCACGGCGTGGGTGCCCATGTCCGGGGCGCAGATGCTCCAGATACCGCCCACGCTGACGACGGCCAGAAAGGCGACCATGGCCTCGGGGATGTTGGGCAGGTAGGCCGCCACGCGGTCGCCGGGCTGCAGACCCTGCGCCTGGAGGTGCAGCGCGAGCGATGCGACCCGGCGCTGCAATTCGGGCCAGCTCAGCTCGCGCTGCTCGCCCTTCTCGTTGCGGCTGACGACCGCCATGAAGCCGCCCGCATGGGCCCGCGCGACATGGCGCAGCACCTGATGCGCGTAATTGACCTGCGCGCCTTCGAACCACTGCGCGCCCGGCATTTTCGCTTGCCCCAGCACGGCTCGGTGCGCGGTAGGCGAGCGCAGGTCGAAGTAGTCCCAGATGCTTTGCCAGAAGCCGGCCAGGTCGGTCGTCGACCAGCGCCACAGGGCGTCGTAGCTGTCGAACGACAGGCCGCGCTGGTCGCGCAGCCAGTTCTGGTACAGGCGGATCTGGGGAACGTAGGGCGCGGCCATCTTGGGGAACAGAGTCAACAGGGGCTTCAGATTACCAAACCTGTCAAACCGCGCGCCCGGGCAACTCGGCATTTCCCGCAGGGTTGGGCCGACCTAGAATGACTCATGAACGCGCAGCCCAGCGGCGACTCCAGCGACGGCGCGGCGCCGCCGCTGGCCGGCCGTGCGGCGCAGGATGCGAACCGGGCGCAGGCCAGTTCGACGACCGTGTTCCGCATGCGGATGAAGCGCGCGCCGCTCTGGTTCTGTTCCTTCCTCGCCGGCAACAGCCGGGAAAAGCTGCGCCTGCGCGACGAACTGGTGCTGATCAAGGACGCCTGGCCGCTGCTGATGAAACAGCGCAACGGCGGAAAGTGGACGCCTGAAGAGAAGTTGCGGCTCAAGGCGATCGTCCGCTCCGCCTCGTCCGTCAGTCCCTACCTGTTCATTTGGGCGCTGCCGGGGTCGGTCGTGTTGCTGCCCTTCCTGGCCTGGTATCTCGACCGCCAGCGCAGGCGCGCGCTGCGCAAGCCGGCTCCCTGACGCGGCCCGGCACCCGCGCGATCACGCGCGAACCGCCG
>JAMPXR010000078.1 GCA_023701085.1 Ramlibacter sp.
CGGCGGTGCGCATGATCGAGGGCCGCGTGCTGTACGAGCAGGGCTCGATGCCGCAGGCGCTGGCCGCCTTCGAGCGCTGCATCGAGATCAACCCCAGCCACGCGTGGGCGCACGGCCTGAAGGCCGCGGCGCTGGTGATGCTGGGCCGGCCCCAGGAAGCGTTCGCGCCGCTGGACAAAGCCATGCGGCTCAGTCCCAACGACAGCCTGCTCGCGTCCTGGTGGATGTACGGCGGCGTGGCGCACCTGCACCTGGGACATGAGCAGGAAGCGGTGCGGTGGCTGGCAGAGGGCGTGAAGGCGGCGCCCCGTTCCGCCTTCGGGCACCTGTTCCTGGCCGGCGCGCTCGGTGCGGCCGGCCGCATCCCGGAAGCACGCGAGGAGGTGGCGCAGTTGCTGCGCTTGCACCCGGGCTATACGCTGGCCAGGTTCAAGGCGGCCGAGCCCTCGCGCGCGCCCGCCTTCCTGCAGCAGCGCGAGCGGCTCTACGAAGGCCTGCGTCGCGCCGGGCTGCCGGAGTAGGCCTCAGCCCGCCGGCGCGTGCAGCCAGTGCACGCTGAAGAACCTGTCCTCGTCGGTCCAGACCGGACCCGGCCGGAACCCCGCCTGCATCGCCAGCGCGCGCAAGCCGTCGATGGTGAACTTGTGCGAGTTCTCGGTGTGCAGCGTCTCGCCTTCGTCCAGCGGGTAGCAGTCCCCGCCCAAGGGGATGCTCTGGCGGCGCCGGCTGACCAGATGCATCTCGATGCGCTGGTGCGGCGCGTTGTAGAAGGCGCTGTGCGCGAAGCGGTCCAGCTCGAACCTCGCGCCCAGTTCGCGGTTCGCGCGCGCCAGCAGGTTGAGGTTGAAGGCCGCGGTCACGCCCTGGGCATCGTTGTAGGCCGCATGCAGCAGCGCCGGGTCCTTGACCAGATCCGCGCCGAGCAGCAGCGCGCCGCCGCGCAGCACCTGGGCCGCGACCTGCAGGAAGTGCAGCGCTTCCTGCGGCGTGAAATTGCCAATGGTGGAACCGGGGAAGAAACCGACGCGCTGCCCGGACCCCGGCACCGGCGCGGGCAGGAGCAGGCGCTGCGTGTAGTCCGCCACCAGGGGATGCACATCCACAGCGGGATAGTCCTGCTGCAAGGCGGCGACCGACTGCGCCAGGTGTTCGCCGGAAATGTCGATCGGCAGGTAGCGCGCTGGACGGTCCATCGCATCGAGCAGCAGCCTCGCCTTGCGCAGCGAGCCCGCGCCGAATTCGACGATCTCGGCTTTCGGGCCCATGTGCCGCGCGATCTCGCGCGCGTGGTCCGACAGAATGCGCAGCTCGGTGCGCGTCGGGTAGTACTCGGGCAGCTCGCAGATGCGGTCGAACAGCCTGGAACCGGCCGCGTCATAGAAATACTTGGGCGAAATGCTGCGCGGGCGCGAAGCCAACGCGCGCACCATATCCTGGGCGAATGCGCCGGCCGTCGTGCCGGCCCGGGGCAGTTCGCCGCTGCCGGGCTCCAGGTTCCTGGGCAGGGTCCGGGTCAGCATGCCGCGTCCTTCGCCAGCCGCAGGCCGGAGAACTGCCAGCGCGCGGCCGGCGGAAAGAAATTGCGGTAGCTGCGGCGCGCGTGGCCCTCGGGCGTGGCGCGGCTGCCGCCGCGCAGGACCTGCTGGCCCACCATGAACTTGCCGTTGTATTCGCCCACCGCGCCTGCAAGCGGCCTGAACCCGGGATACGGGTCGTAGGACGAGCGCGTCCACTGCCATGCATGGCCGGTCATCTGGGCGATGCCGGGCGCATCGAAGGCCGCTTCCCACTCGAACTCCGTGGGCAGGCGCGCACCGGCCCATTCGGCGTAGGCCGCGGCTTCGTAGAAACTCAGGTTGCAGGCCGGCGCGGCCGGCTCCAGGGGGCGCACGCCGTCCAGCCCGAAGACCTGCCAGTGCGTGGACGGCGCGCGCGCGTCGCCCGGCGCGATCCAGTAGGGCGGCGCGGTCCAGCCGCCCGCCTGCGCCGCCGCCCAGCCGTCCGACAGCCACAGCTGCACGCGCCGATAGCCGCCATCGGCGATGAACTGCGCGTACTCGCCGCAGCTCACCAGCCGGTCGGCCATGCGGTACGGCGCCAGCAGCACGGCGTGGCGCGGAGTCTCGTTGTCGAAGGCAAAGCCCTCGCCCGCATGTCCGACCTGCACCGTGCCGCCCGGCATGGCGATCCATTCGATCGGGCGCGGGGCCGTCGCCAGCCGCAATGCGGGCGGCTCGCCGCCCCGGTAGGCCGGCAGCAGCGGGTTGCACGACAAGGCGTGCAGGATGTCAGTGAGGATCAGCTCCTGGTGCTGCTGCTCGTGCTGCAGTCCCAGCTCGACCAATGGGCCCGCCGCTTGCCAGGCCGGGTCGTCCGCCTCGGCGATGAAGCTTCGCATCGCCGCGTCCACATGATCGCGGTAGGCGTGCACCTCGGCCAGGCCGGGCCGCGTCAGCAAGCCGCGTTGCGGCCGCGGGTGACGCGGGCCCAGGGCCTCGTAGTACGAATTGAAAAGGTACATGTAGCGCCCATCGAACGGCCGGTAGGCCGCTGCGTGGGGCGCCAGCACCACGGCCTCGAAGAACCAGCTCGTGTGCGCCAGGTGCCATTTGGTCGGGCTGGCGTCGGGCATCGACTGGATGCACTGGTCTTCGGCCGACAGGGGCGCAGCCAGCGCGACGCTGTGCGCGCGCACGGCCGCGTAGCGCTCGGCCACGCGCCCGCGCCGGGGCTGCGCCGAAGTGTCCGCCTGCACGGACCAGGGGATAGCGGGCATAGGCCGGTCTCCAAACGTTATCGCGTCCACCCCCGCGCCGCCCTGGTCCGGCACGGGTCCAACACATCGGTAGGAGTCCCTCCCGATTTATTACAGCACAAGCGCGCGATCCCGTGCGCCGGCCGCCTGTCACTCCTGCTACCGGCTGCGCCTCCGCACCCGCGCGGCGATGCCTCCCGGCTCAGCCCTGCCCCGTTCGCAGCGGCATCACGCGCAGCGAGCCGCGTTCGAGCAGCACGCGCGAGCCGGCAGGCACGGCGCCGCGCTGCTCGACCGTGCGGGTGCTCCCGTCGTCCATGCGAACGCGCATCTGGAAGCCGCCTTGCGCCTCGAGCGGGGCGACCGCTTCCACCACGCCGCAGTTGCGGCAAGCCGGGCCGGCGCCCAGCGCATCCGACTTGGCCAAAGGCGGCGCCCGCACGACCAGCGGCGGCGCGCGCACCACATCGCGCCCGGTCTTGCCCAGCACGGCCGGTCGATTCGCTTCCTGCCAATCGTCGCGGGTCACCATCACGGTGGCGGCCAGCGCCGCGACCACCACCGTGACGACCGCCAGGGTGGGGACCATCGGCTTGAGGCGCGGCAGCCACCGGCCCCATGGCGAACGCCGGCCGGCATCGCCGCCGGGCGCTCGCGTCGTCGTGTCGCTCTCCATAGCCCGAAAAAAAGCCTTTCCTTCCGCGGTTGTAGCGGCGAAACGGCACAGCCACACGTAGGCAGACGTGACATCGGTAAAGCTGAATTGCTCAGCTTGGGCCACCCGCCCCTCACTCGCGCCCCTTGGCGTCAGTCCAGCGCCGCGTAGACCAGATGGCGGAACAGGTTGCGGTAGTAGATGCGCTGGCCGGGCGCCTGGGTCAGCAGCAGGGCGAACAGGTCTTCCGCGGGATCGACGAAGAACGAGGTGCCGCCGATGCCGCTCCAGAAATACTGGCCCGGCGAACCCGGCTGCGGCGCCAGTCCCGCGTGCAAGCGCACCGCGAACCCCAGGCCGAAGCCGTAACCGGGCAGCAGCAGGTCGCCCTGGATGGGAATGGAACCCAGGTGATCCGACGTCATCCAGGCGATCGTCTTGCGCGACACCAGCCGGCATCCCTCCAGCGTGCCGCGGTTGCGCATGAACTGCAGGAAGCGCACGTAGTCGTGCGCGCAGGACATCAGGCCGCCGCCGCCCGATTCGAAATCCGGCGCTTCGCGCGGGTTCAGCATGACGACCGGCTTGCCGGTGTCGGGATCGTCGGGAAACGGCTCGGCGATGCGGCTCCAGCCTTGCCGCGCGACGGCGAAGCCCGTGTCCTTCATGCCCAGCGGCCCCAGGATGCGCTGCTGCAGCAGTGCGCCCAGCGGCTGGCCGGCCACCACCTCGAGCAGCGCGCCCAGCACGTCGGTCGCGCGGCTGTATTCCCAGCGGCTGCCCGGCTGGTGCGCCAGCGGCAGCGCCGCCAGCACCTCGCAGAATTCGGCATTGCTGCGCGCGCGGCTGGCGATTTCGGCTTCCTCGTAGCGGCGCTGCACCGCGTTGCTGCCCAGAAACTCGTAAGTCAGCCCCGCCGTGTGGCGCAGCAGGTCGTGCACCGTGGCTTCGCGCCGCGCCGGCTCCAGCCGCACGCCGCCGCCCTCCTCCACCGCCACCTGCTGGCCGGCGAAGGCGGGCAGGTACGCCGACACCGGGTCACCCAGCTGCAGCGCGCCTTCCTCGGCGAGCATGAGCGCGGCAAGCGATACCAGCGGCTTGGTCATCGAATAGATGCGGAAGATCGCATCCGTCTTCATCGGCGTCGCGGCAGCCGGGCCTTGCCGCCCCAGCGCCTCGAAAAACTCGACGTGGCCGCCCAGGGCCACCACGGCCACGGCGCCCGGGATGCGCCGCCGGTCCACGTGCGACTGCAGCACATCGCGCAGCCGCGCCAGCGCGCCCGGATTCAAGCTGCCCATCATCCGCACCTCCTTCGCGCCCGCGGCGCGCGCGGCCATCGCCGACATGGGGGCTCCCCGGCGACGGCAGGTCATTCATTGTGCCTCGCTCGCATAATCGTCCCATGGCCCCTCCCGCCCAGGGCGAACCCCGGATCGTCATCATCGGTTGCGGCTTCGGCGGTCTCGAAGCGGCCCGCGCGCTGAAGCGCGCGCCGGTGGCGATCACGCTGGTGGACCGCACCAACCACCACCTGTTCCAGCCGCTGCTCTACCAGGTCGCCACGGCCGGGCTGTCGGCGCCGGCGATCGCGGCGCCCGTGCGCCACCTGTTCCGCGGCCAGCCGAACGTGACCACCTTGCTGGGCGAAGTGACGAACATCGACGCCGCACGGCGCGAGGTCGTGCTGGCGGACGGATCGGCCCTGCCTTACGACCATTTGATCGTGGCGACCGGCGCCACGCACAGCTATTTCGGCCGCGACGAGTGGGCGCACCATGCGCCGGGCCTGAAGACGCTGGCGGACGCGTTCGAGATCCGGCGCCGCATCCTGCTCGCCTTCGAAGCGGCCGAGAAGGAACCCGATGCCGCCGCGCGCGCGGCCTGGCTCACCTTCGTGGTGATCGGCGGCGGCCCCACCGGGGTGGAGATGGCCGGCACCATGGCCGAGATCGCGCGCCACACACTGCCGGGCGAGTTCCGCCGCATCGACCCGGCCAGCGCGCGCATCCTGCTGCTGGAAGGCGCGCCGCGGCTGCTGCAGGCGATGCCGCCGCAGCTGAGCCGGCGCGCCCGCGAACAGCTGGAGAAGCTCGGGGTCGAGGTGCGGCTGGATACGCGTGTGGTCGCCATCGATGCGGCGGGCGTGCAGGTCCAGTCGTCCGGGCCACAGGATGCATCCACCGAAAGCCAGCAGATTCCCGCCCGCTGTGTCATCTGGGCCGCCGGTGTGGCGGCCTCGCCGCTGGGCCGGCAACTGGCGCAGGCTACAGGCGCGGCCTGCGACCGTGCCGGCCGCATCACGGTGGAACCGGACCTGAGCGTGCCCGGGCATCCCGAGATCAGCGTCATCGGCGACCTCGCCGATGCGCGCAGCCACGTTTCCGGACGGCCCCCGCGGCCGGTGCCCGGCGTGTCGCCCGCGGCCAAGCAGATGGGCCGGGCCGCGGCGGACAACCTGCTGCGACGCCTCGCGAGCCGGCCCACGAGGGCGTTCCGCTATCGCGATTACGGCAACCTCGCCACCATCGGCCGCAACGCCGGCGTGGTGGACCTGACGCTGCCCACGGGGCGGCATCTGAAGTTCAGTGGCTACCCGGCGTGGTTGTTCTGGCTGTTCGCCCACATCTATTTCCTGATCGGTTTCCGCAACCGGATCGTGGTGCTGATCGACTGGGCCTCGGCCTACTGGAGCCGGCGGCGCTACGCGCGCGTGGTGGCCGCCGGTCCGGATTTCGATTAGGAAACAATCTCTGAAAGAATCGCTGCGGCGAGAGCCCCAAAAGAGGAGAACCACCATGAGCATTCGCATCGTGCGGCTGGGAACGCCGCGCACCGCCGGCGAAGGCCTGCGCCTGGGCACCGTGCGCCGCCCGCCGCGCGGCGTGCCGAAATCCGAGTTCGCCAGCCGCGATTTCTACGACACCTGGCTGCCCAAGCTGTCGCCCAGCGCGCCGCTGATGGCCGAGGGCCAAGCGGCCCGCGACGACAAGGCGTGGACCGCGTTCAAGCGCAAGTTCCACACCGAGATGAAGCAGCCCGAACCCAGCCACCTTCTCGACCTGCTGGCGGCGCTGTCGCACCAGACCTCGTTCTCGCTGGGCTGCTACTGCGAGGACGAGAACCATTGCCACCGCTCGGTGCTGCGCGAGCTGCTGGCGCAGCGCGGGGCCAAGATCGAATGACTGCGCGGCACGGCCGCGATTGACGCCGTGCGCTCCCCCGACAACGAGGACGCATGCTAAAACATGTCACCTCTCGATCCACTCGTTCTGAAAGTCCTCCCATGAAAATCCGTTTCCCGCTGCTCGCGGTCGCCCTCGCCGCCGCACGGGCCTTGCTCCCGGTTCAAGCCCAGGCGCAAACCCCGGTGCCCGCCGACGGTCGCCCGGTGCGCATCGTCGTGCCCTTCGCCCCCGGCGGGGCGCAGGATGTGATCGGCCGCTACCTGGCCAACAAGCTGACGGCGCGCCTGGGCACGCCGGTCGTGGTGGACAACAAGGCCGGCGCCGGCGGCGTGATCGCGGCCGACTTCGTGGCCAAGGCGCCCGCCGACGGCACCACCTTGCTGCTGGCCACGGGCGGCGCGATTTCCATCGCGCCGCACCTCAATGCCCGGCTGCCGTACGACGCCCGGAAGGATCTGGCGCCGGTGGCCATGGTGGCGGACACACCGATGACGCTGGGCGTGCGCGCGCAGAGCCCCTATGCCAGCGTGGCGGACGTGCTGCGCGACGCCAAGGCACGACCGGGCCAGGTCAGCTTCGCCTCGACCGGCAACGGCACGATCTCGCACCTGACCGGAGAGCTGTTCGCGCAGACCGCGGGAGTGCAGCTGCTGCACGTGGCCTACCGCGGCGCCGCGCCGGCGCTGACCGACCTGCTCGGCGGCCAGGTCGCGCTGATCGTGACGAGCTCGGCGTCGATCGACCCGATGGCCGAAGACAAGAAGGCGCGGGTGCTGGCCTCCTTCACCACCCAGCGCCTGCCCAACCTCAAGGGAGCGCCCACCATGGCCGAGGCCAGCGGCATGAAGGGTCTGGAAGTGCCGGTCTGGGTCGGCTTGATGGCGCCCGCCAGGACGCCGGCCGCGGTCATCGACAAGCTGTCGGCGGAAATCGTCGCGGTGTGCAAATTGCCCGAGACGCAGGAGCGCTTCAGCGGCCTGGGCGCCCTCACCGTGTGCGGTGGCGCCAAGGAGCTGGGCAAGGTCGTGGCCGACGACTACGAGCGCTGGGGCAAGGTGATCCGGCAGGGCAACATCAAGACGGAATGAGGCCGGGCGCCGTGGAGATCGGCATCGCGGGCACCGGGGCCATCGGCCTGGCCTGCGCCGCCTGGCTGACCCACGGCGGCCACGCGGTGACGGTCTGGTCTCCCGGCGGCCACGGCGCCGCTGCGCTGCGCGATTCGCCCCTGCATTCGAGCGGCGTGCTTCAGGCCGAAACCGAAATCGCGGTGGCGGCGCGTCCCGCGGCACTCGCGCGCGGCGCGAAGGTGCTGCTGATTGCCGTGCCGCTCAATGGCCACCGCGCGGTGATGGATGCGCTGCTGCCGCATCTGGCAAGCGGCCAGACCATCATCGTGAGCTCGATGGGTTCGCTCTCATCGCTCTACCTGTTCGAGCGCGCGCGCCGCGCCGGCATCGACATCACGGTGGCCAGCATGGGAAGCACGGTGCTGACCGCGCGGCGCGAGGGCGCGGCGGGCGTGCACCTCATGACGCGGCGCACCGAGCTGGGGCTTTCGGCATTGCCGCGCGGCCGCACGGATGCGGCGCTGGCCTTGTGCGCAGACCTGTTCGGCGATGTGTTCGTGCCCGACGCCAACTGCCTGGCCAGCGCGCTCGCAAATATCAACCCGGTAGCGCACGGGGCACTCGCGCTGTTCAACTGGACCCGCATCGAACGGGCGGAGCACTGGCCGCAGTACCACTACATGACGCCCCAGGTCGCTGCCGTGATCGAACGGCTCGACGCCGAACGGCTGGCGCTGGCGCGCGCCTTCGGGCTGAGCGTGCGGACGATCGCGCAGCATTTCGCGAAGTCCTTCGGGACGTCCTGCGACACGGTGGCCGACATCGCCGCCGAACTGCACGCCAAGCGCGGCGGTCCTCCGGGACCCACCGACACCGGCACGCGCTTCGTGTTCGAAGACATGCCCTACGGGCTGGCGTTCAACAGCGCGCTGGGCCGTATCGCCGGCGTGCCCACGCCGGCCGCCGACACCATCGTGCAGGCGTGCAGCCTCGTCGCGGGGCAGGAGCTGGCCGCGCGCAACGACCTGATCGCGCCCTTGGGGATCGCAAGCGAAAACGTGGCCGGGCTGCTGGAGCGGGTCAACGTGGACGTGTGAACGCTGGGGCCGCCGCCGCGCGCGGCGCTACCCCGGCGGCCTGCGTCCCGGCCGCTGCGCCGGCCGGGACGGCGCGGGCCGCGGGATGTCCGGCAGGGCGCTGCCGCATTGCTGGCAGAAGTTCGCCTCGGGTCCGTAGCCTTCGGCGCCGCAGCTCGCGCAGGCGCGCGGCACCAGCACCGGGCGGGCATGGCGGCGCACGGTCATTTCGGCGGTGACGATGCCGGTGGGCACCGCCAGCGTGCCCCAGCCGATCAGCATCATGATGGACGCGATGAAGCGGCCGATGTCCGTCTTGGGCGTGATGTCGCCGAAGCCGACGGTCGTGATCGTGGTGATGGCCCAGTAGA
>JAMPXR010000079.1 GCA_023701085.1 Ramlibacter sp.
CTTCGCCTGGCCGCCCAGGTCCAGCGTCAGGTGCACGCCCAGCCATGAGTCGGATGGCGCCGGATAGATCAGGCGCGAAAAAGGCGCCTTGCCGGGCAGCGCGTAATAGCTGCCTTTGGCGAAATGCTCGGCGGGCACGAAGCGGGGGTCCAGCCCCGTGAAGCGGCGCGCCAGCGCGCAGGCGTGCAGCGACGCGGAATTGACCACGACGCGCGCGGCCACCTCGCTGCCGTCCGCCATGCGCACCACGTGGGCGCCGCCGCCTTGCCCCAGCACGGCGGAATCCACCGGCGAATCCAAAGCGACCCCGCCCCCGGCCTTTTCCAGATCGCCCTGCAAGGCCAGCATCAGGCCGTGGCTGTCGACGATGCCCGTCGTTGGCGAGTGCAAGGCCGCGACACAACGCAAGGCCGGTTCCATGACCCTGGCCTCGTGCGCTTCGAGCCACTGCACGGGAACGCCGTTCGCGCCGGCGCGCGCCTGCAGGCCGCGCAAGGCCGCCGCTTCGGCGTCCGTGGTCGCGACCAGCAGCTTGCCGCAATTGCGGTGGTTCACGCCGTGGCTGGCGCACAGCCCGTACAGCAGCTGCTTGCCGCGCACGCACAAGCGCGCCTTGAGCGAACCCGGCGGGTAGTAGATGCCCGCATGAATCACTTCGCTGTTGCGCGAGCTCACGCCCTGCCCGATGGCGCGCTGCGCCTCGGCCACGATGGTTTCCCGGCCGCTTTGCGCCAGCGCGCGGGCCACGGCCAGGCCCACGATGCCGGCCCCGATGACGATCGCGTCGACCTGGTCCATCACGCGAACTGCCGCGGATCGGTGCGCAGCAGCATCTCCACCAGCGATCGCAGGTGGCGCCGCAGGGGCTCGAAGCCCGCGTGCGGTTCCAGCGTGCGCTCGTCCATGTAGAGTTTGCGATTGATTTCCACCTGCACGCCATGGCGCTGGCGCCGCGGATCGCCGTAGCGCCGCACCAGTTCCACGCCCTTGTAGGGGTGGTTGTACGAGACGCTGTAGCCCAGCGACGCGAGGAATTCGCAGATCCTCGCCGAAAGTGCGGGCGCCGCCGACGTGCCGTCGCGGTCGCCGATGACGAAGTCGGCGTGCACGAGTCCCGGGAAATCGGTCGAATAGGCGGAGGCGACGGCGGGCATCGAATGGCAGTTCAGGTGGATGCTGTAGCCGTGCCGCGCATGGGCCGCGGCGATCGCGGCGCGCACGGCGTCGTGGTACGGCTGCCAGCAGCGCTCGATGCGCGAGCGCAGCTCGTGCACCGGCAATGGCCGATCATAGATGGGATGGCCGTCGTCCGTCATGCGCCAGACCAGGCCCTTGCCCAGACGCACCTTGGCCAGCGCCGCCGCGTCGGTTTCGACCGGGTCCGGCCAGGGTCCGTCCAGCAGTGTGACATCGACCTCGGTCGTATTGCGATTGACGTCGATGTAGCTGCGCGGAAACAGCGCCTCGATCCAGGCCGCGCCCACGTCGGGCGCGAAGTCGTAGAGCTTTTCGACATGGGTGTCCTCGGCCTGGCGCAGCACCTGCAGTTCGCAGGCATGGCCGAAGTCGGCCGGGTAGTTCACGCCGCTGTGCGGCGAGTCGAGCACGAGCGGGGTGCTGCCCTCGACAATACGGACCAAAGAAGACATGGGACGATTGTGGCGCAGCGGGCATCGCCTTGGGGGCAGGCGCGACTGCCGCGCGGCTGCTTGCCCGCGGCACGCCGCCCGGCCGTGACGCGGCCGCTACTGCGTCGACCAGGCGTAATAGCCCACGCCTTCGTACTGGTAGCTCGGCTGGGCCCAATCGCGCTCGAACTCGCTGGTGGTGTAGAAGTGCGTCGCCAGGGCAGCGTTGTAGAGCCGATAGACCGCGGCGGCCGTGCCTCCGCTGGTCGCCTGCGCATACCAGCCGATGCCTTCGTACCGGTAGTACGGCATCAGGGCGAGCACGTTGTCGCGCTCGGCGTCGCTGATCGTGTAGAAATGCCGTCCGGTGAGCGTGTTGTAGAAACGGTAGACGGGTGACGCGCCTGCGACCGCCGACGCGTAGGCGTAAAACGCGACACCTTCGTACTTGAAAGGCGAAGGCCCGCTCGTGAGCCAATCGCGCTCCTGGGTGTTCATGGTGAAGAAGTGCGCGCCGGTCGTGGCGTTGTAGAAGCGGTAAATTGCGCTGCGCGGGGTCGCCGGCGCCACCGGGGGGCTGAGCCAGCGGCTGAGCCCCGCGAAATAAGCGGTATCCAGGCGCCCGTAGGCGTCGGCGCCATTGAACGAGCAGCTCGCGCTGCCGCCATAGAGCTGCCCGATCAGGTAGCGGCTGCCTCCCAGGGTCGAGAACAGGCCGGAGCCGCTGCTGCCGGCCTCGGTCGTGCCCCGGCTCCAGGTGGACATGACGAAGTTCCCGCCGGACTGGGAGGTGGGTGCGCAGCTGAAGGTGCCCGGCTCCCAGCCCGGACTGCAACTGCCGAAGCCGGATACCGAGCCCTCGTTGTATTTCTGCAGATCGCCCCAGGGGTGGTGGATGCCGATGACGGCCTCCCCGATCGAAGGCGCATCCACCCGCCATCCGGAGAACACCGCGCCGGCCGGAGCAGGCTCGTTCAGTCTCATGAAGGAGGTGTCGGTGGTGGTGCTGGTGTACAGCAGGGTCGCGCCCAGGTTCAGCCGGCGATAACCGGGATTGAGCTGGAGCACGTTGCAGGCCGTGGAGCGGTAGAACCAGTAGGTGTTCAGCGACGAGGCCGCGCTCTGGTTGGAAATGCAGTGGCTGGCGCTGAGGAAGTACGGCGTGCCGCTGGAGATCGAATCGTTCACCAGCGTTCCGGTGCACAGAAAGGTCGTGCCGCCGCTGGTGAAGAGCATCCTGGCCGTGGACTGGCTCGTGTTGGGTTCGTTCACGCAGGACACGTCCACATTGCAGCTGGCCGCCTCGCCGATCTTCAAGGTGCCGAAGTCGTCCGCCTTCACGTGCAGGTGCGACAGTCGGGGAACGGCAATGTCCACCGCGTCGCCGGACGCGCCCGGCGGCAGCACGATCTCGACGGTGAGCTCCTCGCCCTGCACCACGGGCGTCCAGTAGGTGCGCCCCTCCTCGCTCAGGTCGCCGGCATCGCGGTTGCGCCGGAGGGTTTCCAGGACGGTGCGGCCGGGGATCTCGAACGCCGTGCCGGCGCCGCGGGCGTAACCTCGGATGACCGCGTCCGCGGGAAGCTTGCGCACCAGCAGACCGACGCGCAGGCCGGCGGCGCCTTCCGACGTGAAGCTGATGGCGGCGGCATGGCCGCGGCCCGGGCGCTGGTGCCATTTCAGCGTGCGGGCCATGGCGGCCGCATCGAAGGTATCCGGAACCTCTCGGGCGCTGCCGATCCGGGCCGCAACGCCGGGCCCGCCCTGGGCGCGCCCCAGCTCGGCACGGCGCGCGGCGGCCAGCTGAGGCAGCCTGACGCCGGATGCGGGTGGCCTTTCGCCCGCGGACAGGTTCGTCGGGGCGCTTTTCGCCTGCATCGGGGCAGGCTGGAATGACTCGGCGCTGGTCACCAGCGGCGCCGTCTCGACCGGCATGGACGCGGGTGCCGCAAGCCCGACGGCCGCGCCCTGGCCGCCGCCGCAGCCTGAAATCGTCATCACAAGCGCAGTCAGGACTGCGGGGATCCATCTCGCGTTCACCGGGACTCCATGATGGGCTGCAGAGACTGGAGGGGACGCGTCGGGCCAGGCGGCCACGCGACGCGCGAGGTGCATTGAAGGGTCGATGAAGACGGCGGGGATGCTGGCATTGGACAGTGCAGACTCTGCGTTGTTCCTGGTACGGCCCGGGCCGCTGACAAAAAAAGACAACTGGCACATGCACCGGGCCGTTCGAGCATAAGGCGAGCAAGGCGCAAGCCTCACCCCAACGCGGAAAATCGCGGATGATGGCGGATGGATCGTGGCGGCGGCCCCACGCCGGCGCGGCATCTTCATGCCTTCGGGCGAAAGCCTTTGGAGTTGGACCATGGACGAAGAAGTCTTCAACCTCAGCATCCGTAAATTCCTGAAGATGGTCGGCGTCAGCTCGCAGCGCGACATCGAGCAGGCGGTGGCCAGGGCGCTGGCCGACGGGTCCATCGCGGGCAAGGAGACATTTCCCGCAACGGTGACGCTCGAAGTCGCCGGCCTCAAACTGAATGCGCGCTTCGACGGCGAAATCCGGCTGGAATGAGCCGGCGCGAATGCGCGCCGCACAAAGAAAAAACGGCACCGAGCGTGCCGTGGATTCCGCGTTCCGTGGTGGGCGGTACTGGGATCGAACCAGTGGCCCCTCCCGTGTGAGGGGAGTGCTCTACCGCTGAGCTAACCGCCCGTGCGTCCCGCAGGAAAGCCTTGAATTATGCCACAGGCAATGGGACGGTCCCCGTCGATGGGCCGGCCGCCGCGAGCGCGTCATCGGCCGGCCGGGTCCGCCAGAGCGTCTTGCCGCCGCTCGCCTTATCGAGCTGCGTCAGGACTTCCTCATGGGCCGCCGTTTCCTGCTCGCTGGCCAGCAGCACGGGCAGGGTGAAGGCCGTCAGGTCGACCCGCGCGGCGATGCCGCCGGTCGCGTCGCCGCCGGCCGCGATGTCGATCAGCAGCGCCTCCTGTCCGCGCGTGAGGTTGATGTACACGTCCGCCAGCAGTTCGGCATCCAGCAAGGCGCCGTGCAGGGTACGGGCGGAGTTGTCCACGCCCAGGCGGTCGCACAGCGCGTCCAGACTGTTGCGCTTGCCCGGGTACATCTCCTTGGCCATGGCCAGGGTGTCGGTCACCGAACCCACATGGCCCATGAACGCCGGCTTGCCGAGCCGCTGCAGTTCCATGTCGAGAAAGGCGACGTCGAACGCGGCGTTGTGGATGATGATTTCGGCCCCGGCCAGGTATTCGAGCAGCTCGTCGGCGACGCTGGCGAACAGGGGTTTGTCGCGCAGGAACTCATTGCTGATGCCGTGCACCTTGAGCGCATCCTCGTGGCTGTCGCGCTCGGGATTCAGGTAGAAATGCCGGTTGTTGCCGGTGAGCTTGCGTCCCAGCAGCTCGACGCAGCCGATTTCGATGATGCGGTCGCCGTCTTCGGCGGACAAGCCCGTGGTTTCGGTGTCGAGGACGATCTGGCGCATTCAAGCCATTATGCTTGAGCCGCACCGTGCGAAAGGAGCGTGAACGATGTTCGACCTGAGCGGAAAGGTCGCCGTAGTGACCGGCGGCAATGGCGGGATCGGCCTGGGCATGGCGCGTGGACTGGCGCAAGCCGGCGCGACCGTGGTGCTCGCCGGGCGCGACGCGGCCAAATCGGCGGCCGCGGTGCGGGCCCTGGCGTCCGAGGGTTGCCGGGCGGATGCGATCGGGGCCGACGTGACTGACGAGAGCGCAGTGGCGCGCCTGTTCCAGCAGGCCGTGTCGCGCCATGGCCGGCTGGACATCCTCGTGAACAACGCCGGCGCCACCGTCCGCAAGGCCGCCCACGACATGAGCCTGGACGAGTGGCGCTGCGTCATGGACACGAACCTGACCAGCGCGTTTCTGTGCTGCCGCGCCGCGCACCCGCTGATGCGGCAAGCCGGCGGCGGCAAGATCATCAACGTCGGCTCCATGATGTCGATCTTCGGCGCGCCCTATGCGCCCGCTTACGGGGCCAGCAAAGGCGGCGTGGTCCAGTTCACGCGGTCCATCGCCACGGCCTGGGCGGCGGACCACATCCAGGCGAACGCGGTGCTGCCCGGATGGATAGACACGCAGCTCACGCGCAAGGCGCGCGAGCAGGTGCCCGGCCTGAACGAACGCGTGCTGGCGCGCACGCCGGCCGGACGCTGGGGACAGCCCGCGGACCTGGCGGGGATCGCGGTGTTCCTGGCCAGCAGCGCCTCGGACTTCGTCACCGGCACCGCAATCCCGGTGGACGGGGGCTATTCGATCGCCTAGCCCCCGGCCTCAGGCTAGTGTTTTTCCTTGGCCTGGTTGATCGAGTACTTCGGGATTTCCACCGTCAGGTCCTTCTGCGCCAGGATTGCCTGGCAGGACAGCCGCGAGTTGGGTTCCAGCCCCCACGCGCGGTCGAGCAGGTCCTCCTCGTTCTCGTCCATGTCATTGAGCGAGTCGAAGCCCTCGCGCACGATCACGTGGCAGGTCGTGCAGGCACAGCTCATGTCGCAGGCGTGGTCGATCTGGATGTGGTTGTCCAGCAGCGCCTCGCAGATCGAGGTGCCGGCCGGCGCCTTGAGCTCGGCCCCGTTCGGGCAATACTCGGGATGGGGAAGGATCTTGATGGTGGGCATGCGGGGCTTGTTCGTTGGTTCTCGTCGCACCCTAGATCGACTCGACGTTCTTGCCTGACAGCGCCTGCTGGATGCTGTGGTTCATGCGCTCGGCCGCGAAGGCTTCGGTGCCCTTGGCCAGCGCCTGGGTCGCCGCCTCGATCGCGCCGGCGTCGTGGCTGGCGAAGGCCACCTGGCGCAGCTGCTCCATCAGGAAGTCGATGTGCTCGCGTTCGTCGGCGGCGAGCAATTCGCCATCGGCATCGAGCGCGCTTTGCGTTGCCAACAGCATCCGCTCCGCGTCGACGCGCGCCTCGGTCACGGCCCGCGCCTTCATGTCCTGCTCGGCCGTGGTGAAGCTTTCCTGCAGCATGCGGGCGATCTGCTCGTCCGACAAGCCGTATGAGGGCTTGACATCGATGCGCGCCTCGACACCGCTGGTCTGCTCCCGCGCGCTGACGTTGAGCAGGCCATCGGCATCGACGGTGAAGGTCACGCGAATGCGCGCGGCGCCCGCCACCATGGGCGGGATACCGCGCAATTCGAAGCGCGCCAGGCTGCGGCAGTCGGCCACCAGGTCGCGCTCGCCCTGCACCACGTGCAGCGCCAGCGCCGTCTGGCCGTCCTGGTAGGTCGTGAAGTCCTGCGCCTTCGCCGTGGGGATGGTTTCGTTGCGCGGCACGATACGCTCGACCAGGCCGCCCATGGTTTCTATGCCCAGCGACAGCGGGATCACATCCAGCAGCAGCAGGTCGCCGGCGGCGTTGTTGCCGGCCAGCTGGTTGGCCTGGATCGCCGCGCCGATGGCGACCACCTCGTCCGGGTTGAGGTTGGTGAGCGCTTCGCGGCCGAAGAACCCGCCCACCGCTTGCCGGATCTGCGGCATGCGGGTGGAACCGCCGACAAGCACGACGCCCTTGACTTCCTCGCGCGTCAGCCGGGCGTCGCGCAAGGCCTTGCGGACCGCCGACATCGTGCGTTCGGTCAAGTCGGCGGTGATTTCGTCGAACTCGGCGCGCCGTACCGTGACTTCGGCGGCGGCGAGGCCCGAGAGCTCGAGCCGCGCCGCGACGCTTTCCGCCGTCGAGAGCGCTTCCTTGACGGCGCGCGCCTGCATCTTGATGGCGGCCTTGGCGCCGGCCCCGGTGGCCTCGATCCCGGCCCGGGCCAGCATCCAGTCGGCCAGGGCGCGGTCATAGTCGTCGCCGCCCAGGGCGGAATCGCCGCCGGTGGCGATGACCTCGAACACGCCCCGGGTCAGCCGCAGGATCGAAATGTCGAAGGTGCCGCCGCCCAGGTCGTACACCGCGTAGACGCCTTCGGCCGCGTTGTCCAGGCCGTAGGCGATGGCCGCGGCGGTAGGCTCGTTGATGAGCCGCAGCACGTTGATGCCGGCCAGTTGCGCCGCATCCTTGGTGGCCTGGCGCTGCGCCTCGTCGAAGTAGGCGGGCACCGTGATCACCGCGCCATACAGGTCGTCGCCGAAGGTGTCCTCGGCGCGGTAGCGCAGCGTCACCAGGATTTCGGCGCTGATTTCGACGGGGGACTTTTCGCCCGCGCGCGTCTGCAGTGCCACCATGCCCGGCTTGTCGACGAACCGGTAGGGCAGCTTGTCGCGATGGGCGATGTCCGACAGGCCCCGTCCCATCAGGCGCTTGACCGAGGCGATGGTGTTTTGCGGATCCTCGGCCTGCGCGGCCTGCGCCTCGTCGCCGATCTGGCGCCCTCCGTTTTCGAGGTAGCGCACGACGGACGGCAGGATCACCCGGCCCTGCCCATCGGGCAGGCACTCGGCCACGCCATGGCGCACCGCCGCGACCAGGGAATGCGTGGTGCCCAGGTCGATGCCTACCGCGGTGCGCCGCTTGTGCGGATCGGGCGTCTGTCCGGGTTCCGAAATCTGCAGGAGCGCCATGTCAACTTTCCAAAACGGCGCCGATGGCGCTGCGGAGGTGTGCCTTCATTCCCTTCGGGCCTCGACGTCGCGGCCGAAGCGCTCGATGAACATCAGGGCCCTGACCTGCTGCGCCGCGGCGGCGGCATCGCCCTCCTCGTCCAGCAGCTTCGCGATGCGCCCCAGCGCCTGCTGCCGCGCGGCGCTCAGCCGCTCGTGCAGCGCATCGAGCTCATGCTCGCCCTGCGCCTCGTCCAGCGCCTCGCGCCACTCCATCTGCTCCACGAGGAAGTGCGCCGGCATCGCGGTGTTCTTCTCCGCCTCGATCGGCGAGCCGCGCAGCTCGCACAGGTAGGCGGCACGGCGGATCGGCTCCTTCAGGCGCTGGTGAGCCTCGTTGATGCGCACCGACCACTGCATGGCGACGCGCTGGGCCGCCGCGCCCTGCGCGGCAAAACGGTCCGGGTGCGCTTCGCGCTGCAGTTCCTTCCAGCGCGCCTCGATGACCGCGCGGTCCTGCTCGAAGCGCTCGGGCAGGCCGAACAGGTCGAAGTCGCTGGATTGCAGGTTGATCTTCATTCGGTGCGGGAACGGCCGGCGCCGCGCAGCGGGCCGGGCACTGTCGGGGCTTTCAGGCTTTCGGTCGCAGGGGCATGCTGCGGCGGCACGGCGTCACACGCGGAAGCTCTCGCCACAGCCGCAACGGTCGCGCTCGTTCGGGTTGATGAACTTGAAGCCTTCGTTCAGCCCCTCGCGCACGAAATCGAGCTGCGTGCCGTCGATATAGGCAAGGCTCTTGGGGTCGATCAGGATCTTCACGCCGTGTTCCTCGAACACGATGTCCTCGGGCGCGATCTCGTCCACGTACTCGAGCTTGTACGCCAGGCCCGAGCAACCCGTGGTCTTCACGCCCAGCCGCACGCCTACACCCTTGCC
>JAMPXR010000080.1 GCA_023701085.1 Ramlibacter sp.
CAGCTCGGCGGCGGTGGGCTGGTCGCGGTGCGCCAGTTCGTAGAGCACGCGCACCTGCGTCAGCGACAGCTCGCCGCCCAGGTAGGGATCGAGCACGCCGATGCGCTGGGTGTAGAAGCGATTGAAGCCGCGCAGGGCCTCGACCTGGGCCAGGGCGACGGTGGAAAGCGGATCGTCCATGGCTTGCCATCGTCAAGCAATTGCTTGATCGAGTCAAGTATTAGTGGCCGCGGGCCCGTCCCGCTCCTCCGGCGGGCGCACCTGGTGGAATAGGGCCAGCAGCAACAGGTCATAGACGATCTTGATGACACCGCCCGCGACGAAGGCCCATCCGAAAGGGGAGAGGCCCAGCAGGTAGCCCGCCAGTACCGGACTGGCGGCCGAAGCCAGGCTGCGCGGTACCGATGTCACGCTGGCCGCGGCGGCGCGCTCCGCCGGCGCCACCACGGCCATCACATAGGAACTGCGCGTGGGCACATCCATTTGCGACAGCGCGCTGCGCACGAACAGCAGCGCGATCGCATAGCCCAGGTCGGGCACGAACGGGATCAGGATGAGGCAGACGCTGGACGGCAGGTGCGTGAACACCATCGTCCTGAGCAGCCCGATGCGGCTCGCGATGCGCGCGGCGACCAGATAGGAGAATGCCGTGAGCACGCCGGTCCAGAAAAAGATGGCGCTGGCGGCCGCCAGGGAGAGCCCGAAGCGCTGGTACAGCCAGAGCGCGACCAGCGACTGCACCACGAAACCGCCGCCGAATGCGTCCAGGCTGAACAGCGCGGCGAGCGTATAGACGGTTTTCCTCGAGGTGTGCAGCGCCGTCTTCGGCCGGGGCCCCTCGCTTGGCTGCGCCTTGGGCAGCCCGCGGTACACCGCGGCCGCGGCGCAGGCGAGCAGCGCATAGAAGACGAACATGGTTTGGATGGCGGCAACGGTGGGAACGCCGGCGGCAGCGGCGGCCAGGGCCGGCAGTGCCGCCGCCAGCGAACCGAAGGCGGCGAGCAGCGAGCCGGCCAGGCTGTAGCGCGCCATGACCCAGGTGCGCCGTTTGTCGCTGACGATCCGCGAGAGTAAGGACTGCTCCAGCGGCAGGAAAACACTGACGTCACCACTGGACGGATTGAGCGTGCCGACCAGCGCGATCAGCAGCAGGGGCCAGAAGTCCGTCAGCAACGCGAAGCCCAGGCCGGTCGCGGCCATGAGGGCGGTCGATGCGAGCAGCCAGGTGCGGTGCTGGAAGCGCCAGGCCTGCAGTCCCACGGCCAGCGTCAGGACCCCGGAGCCGAGCAAAGTGGTGGTGGCGACGACGCCGACCTGAAGCGGCGTGAAGTCCAGCGCCAGCAGGTACGCGGGCAGCAGCAGGCTGACGAAACCGTCGCCGAAGGCACGCAGGCCTTTCGCGACCAGGATGCGGTTGACGCTGGATGGGTCGGTATCGTTCGACAAGTCAGGCTCCTATCCGGGCGCGGCCCGAGATCAGGAGCAGCACTTGGACGCGGAGCGTCTTTGGCGCCGGGGAGTCTGCCCGTTTCCCCCGGTGGAAATATTCTACGCGGCTGTCAATACACCGGCTGGTGCTTCCGGATCGCGTCCTTCACCTGCGCGCTCACCGCGAACCCCGCGCCGAACCGGTCCGCCAGTTGCGCCGCGCGCTCGCAGAAGGCGTCGATGCCGGTGCCGTAGATGAACTGCATGGCCCCGCCGGTCCAGGCCGGAAAACCGATGCCGAAGATCGATCCGATGTTGGCGTCGTGCACCGTGGTCAGCACGTTTTCGGCGAGGCAGCGCGCGGTCTCCACCGACTGGCGATAGAGCAGCCGGTCCTTCAGGTCCTGCAGGTCCCAGGTGGCGCCCGGCTTTTCGAACAGGCGTTTCAATTCCGGCCAGAGGTACTTCTTCGCGCCCTTTTCTTCCGGGTATTCGTAGAAGCCGGCGCCCGCGGCGCGGCCGTTGCGGTCGAACTCCTTGACCATGCGCTCGACCAGCAGCTCGCCGGGCGAGGCGATGTAGGTGTTGCCTTCGGCGCGGTAATCGGCGCGCGTCTGGTCCATCACGTGCGCCGTGAGCGACAGCGCCGTTTCGTCCAGCACCGCGAGCGGGCCGACCGGCATGCCGGCCTGGATTCCGGCCTGCTCGACCACCGGCGCGGGAATGCCTTCGCCGACCATCGCCGCGCCTTCCATCACGAAGGTGCCGAACACCCGGGAGGTGAAGAAGCCACGCGAGTCGTTGACCACGATGGGGATCTTGCCCAGCGCCTGCACGTAATCGAAGGCGCGCGCGATCGTTTCGTCGTCGGTCTGCTTGCCGCGGATGATCTCCACCAGCTTCATCTTGTCCGCCGGGCTGAAGAAGTGGATACCGACGAATTTTTCCGGTCGGTTGCTCGCCCTGGCCAGGCCGGTGATGGGCAGGGTGGAGGTGTTGCTCGCGAAGAACCCCCCCGGCGCCAGCATGGGCTCGGCCTCCTTCGTCACGCCGGCCTTGAGGTCGCGGTTCTCGAACACCGCCTCGATGATCAGGTCGCAGCCGCGCAGCGCCTCGAGCGAATCGGTCGCGGTGATGCGCGACAGCAGTTCGGCCTGGTCGTGCGGGCTCATCTTGCCCTTGTCCACGCGCGGCTGCGTGATCCTGGCGCTGTACGCCTTGCCGGCTTCGGCCTTGTCCAGGGTCAGGTCGCGCAGCACGGTTTCGATGCCACGGCTGGCCTGGACATAGGCGATGCCGCCGCCCATCATGCCGGCGCCCAGAACACCCACTTTGCGCGGCCTGGAGCGCGGGACGTCCCTGGGGCGGGACTGCCCCGACTTGATCGCGTTCATGTTGAAGAAGAACGTGTTGATCATGTTCTTCGCGACGGGACTCACGATCAGCCGCGCCAGGTAGCGGCTCTCGATGCGCAGCGCGGTGTCGAAATCGACCAGCGCGCCTTCCACCATCGCGGCCAGCGCGTACTCCGGCGCGGGATACAGGCCGCGCGTTTTCTGCTTGAGCATGGCAGGCGCGACGGCGAGCATGCCCGCGATCTTGGGGTTGTTCGGCGTGCCGCCCGGCATCTTGTAGTTCTTGTCGTCCCACGGATGATGGGCGGGCGCCGCGGCGCTGGCGTGCTTGACGATCCAGGCCAGGGCGGCCGGCCGCAGCGCGGATGCATCCGGCACCAGTTCATGGACCAGGCCCAATTCCAGCGCCTCGCGCGGCGGGAACAATTTGCACTCCAGGATGTAGGGCTGCGCGCCCATCAGTCCCAGCAGGCGCGTCATCTTCGTGATGCCGGACGCGCCGGGAATCAGGCCCAGCGTGATCTCGGGCAGGCCGAACTGGATCTTGGCGTCGTCCACGGCGATGCGGTAATGGCCGACCAGCGCCACCTCCCAGCCGCCGCCCAGGGCCGTCCCGTTCAGGCAGCTCACCACGGGCTTGCCCAGCGTCTCCAGCGCGCGCAGGTTCTTCTTGGTCTGCTCGATCTCGCGGAACGCACGCGGCGCGTCCGAGGGCTGCAGCCGCATGGTGCCCTTGAGGTCGGCGCCGGCGAAGAACGTGCTCTTGGCGGAGGCCAGGACGATGCCTTCGATGGCGTCCTTGTCCTTCATCACCTGCGCCGTCACTTCGCCCAGGTCCTGCTGCCACTGTTCGCACATGGTGTTGACCGGCGAGCCCTCCTCGTCGAAGGTGATCGTGGCGATGCCGTCTGAGAGTTCGTAGCGGATCGTTTTCATGGGCGTCTGGAGAGTAGTGTCTGGTTCGGGAAACACCGCGGACCCGCTTTGCCGGGCCGCTGGTGTCGCCCCCTCGAGGGGGAGGCGGCTGCGAGGCAGCCGCTTCGGGGCTGGGCTTATGTCGTCTCGACGATGGTCGCGATCCCCATGCCGCCGCCCACGCACAGCGTCGCCATGCCGTAGCGCAGCTTGCGCCGGTGCAGCTCGTCGATCAGCGTGTTCAGGATCATCGCGCCGGTTGCCCCCAGCGGGTGGCCCATCGCGATGGCGCCGCCGTTGACGTTGACCTTCTCGTGCGGCACGCCCATCTCCTTCATGAAACGCATCACGACGGCCGCGAAAGCTTCGTTCACCTCGAACAGGTCGATCTGATCGATCGTCATGCCGGCCTTGGCCAGCGCCTTGCGCGCCGCGGGCATGGGGCCGGTCAGCATGATGGTCGGGTCGGCGCCGGACAGCGCGGCGGCGACGATGCGGGCCCGGGGCTTGAAGCCGTGCGTCTTGCCGGCGGCCGCGCTGCCGATCAGCATGGCCGCGGCGCCGTCCACGATGCCCGACGAGTTGCCGGCGTGGTGCACGTGGTGGATGCGCTCCACCTGGGGATAGCGGGCGATCGCGATCGCGTCGAAGCCCATCGCCCCCAGCTGGTCGAAGGCGGGCCGCAGCGCCGCCAGGCCTTCCATGGTGGTGTGGGGCTTGATGTATTCGTCCTGGTCCAGGATGGTCTGGTCCAGGAAGTCCTTGACCGGCACGATGGAGCCGGCGAAAACGCCGCCCTCGCGCGCCTTCGCCGCGCGCTTCTGGCTCTCCAGCGCGAAGGCGTCCACGTCCTCGCGCGAGAAACCTTCCAGCGTGGCGATCAGGTCGGCGCCTATGCCTTGCGGGACGAACGCGGTGGCCGAGTTGGTCTCCGGGTCCTGCGCCCAGGCGCCGCCGTCCGATCCGATGGGCACGCGGCTCATGCTTTCGACGCCCCCGGCCACCACCAGGTCTTCCCAGCCCGAGCGCACTTTCTGCGCCGCCATGTTCACCGCTTCCAGGCCCGACGCGCAGAAGCGGTTGAGCTGCACGCCCGCGCAGCGCCAGTCCCAGCCGGCCTTGAGCGCCGCGACCTTGGCGATCACCGAGCCCTGCTCGCCGATGGGCGAGACCACGCCCATCACGACGTCGTCCACCGCGCCGGTGTCCAAGTCGTTGCGGCGCTGCAGCTCGGTCAACACGCCGGCCAGCAGATTCACCGGCTTGACCTCGTGCAGGCTGCCGTCCTTCTTGCCCTTGCCGCGCGGCGTGCGCAGGGCGTCGTACACAAATGCTTCGGTCATGATGGGCTCCGGGGAGGATGCGCGGCGGCCGCTGCGGCGGCCGCGCCGGTGGGGTCTCGAGGCAGTATATTCTTTTCACCAAGCAACTGCTCTGCAAAAATCGCGCCCCGCAGGGCGCACCGGATGCAGGGAAAGGACTCGATGGCCGATGCACGAATGAACCGCCGCCGCTTCGGCGCCTGGGCCGCGTCCGCGCTGGCGGCGGGCGCGTGGCATCCGGCGGGCGCGCAGGCGCCGGCGCGAAAACCCTTCATCGCGGACATGCATTCGCACTACGGCATGTTCCTGCCGCGCCTGTTCGGCCTGGACCTGGACCGGCACATGCGCGAAACCGGAACGACCTTATTGGCCTGGTCCGTGACCGACGACCACCGCTGGATCGGCGTCGGGCCGATGGGCTGGCGGCAGACCCGCGAGCCGGCGCCCGGTGAGCTGTGGGCCTCGTTCCAGCAGCGGCTGGCCGGCTACGAGGCGAAGCTGGCCGAATGGAAGATGGTCAAGGCCCTGGTGCCCGCCGACGTGGACGAGGCACTGGCCGGGCAGCCCCGGGTGCTGCTGGCCACGGAGGCGGCGAATTTCCTCGAGGGACAGCCCGAGCGGGTGGCGCAGGCGCATGCCTGGGGCATCCGCCACATGCAGCTGGTGCATTTCATCGGCAACCCGCTGGGCGACTTGCAGACCGCCGAGCCGCGCCATGGCGGGCTGACGGCCGTGGGCGCCAAGGTCATCGCGCAATGCGCCCGCCACGGCATCGTGGTCGACCTGGCGCATGGCACGGCGGCGTTCGTCGACGGCGCGCTCGATGCGTCGGACGCCGCGATGGTGTGGTCGCACTCCTGGATCAGCCCGCGGGGGGGCGGCTGGCAGGAACCGGGCTACGTCGCGCGGTCGCTGCCGGCGCCGTCCGCGCGCAAGATCGCGGCGCGCGGCGGCGCCGTGGGCTTGTGGTCGGTGCGCGTGAACCGCGACCCGGCGTATCCCGTGCACAGCATCAGGACCTATGCCGACGAAATCATGCGCATGTGCGACCTGGTGGGCCCCGCGCACGTGGCTTTCGGCACCGACATGGAAGGCGCCGGCCCGGGCCCCATCCTGTCCAACTACGTCGATCTGCGCGACGTGGCCGACAATCTGGTTAAGCGCGGCCTGCCGGAAGCGACGCTGGAAGGCATCCTCATCGGCAACTACGCGCGCATCGTCAAACAGGCGATGAACGGCGCCGCGCGTTAGGAAACCTCCAGCGCGCGTGCCTGCGGCGCCTTGGCGGCGCTGCGCAAACCGCGGATCGTGGCCATCGTGTCGGCCAGGCTCTGCTCCAGCGGGAATTGCTGGCGCCAGCCCAGCTCGCGCTTGGCGCGGGCATTGGACATGGTCCACGCCTTGCCCTTGATCGCGGCGATGAATTCGGGGCCCGCCGTGCGGGGAGTGCCGAGCGTCTTGTGATTGAGCCAGTCGAGCAGAGGACCCATCCCCGTCGCGAACGCGGGAAAGATGCGCGGCGCGGCGGGCACCGATGGATCGATTGAATGCATGACCCTGGCGAGCTCGAAGAGGGAGGGGAGCACGTCGTTGACGATGAGGAAACGGCCCGTGGCGCCGCTTTCCGCCGCCAGCAGATGCCCGCTGACCACGTCGCGGATGTCCACGGCCGGGAAATTCGCATCGGGCGCGCCCATCCGGTAGGCGCCCAGCATGATGGATTCGACGACGTCGGTGCTGGGCGTGCCGCGCACGAAACCGGGGCCGAGGATGGCGCCCGGCAGCACCGTCACGAGGTCCAGACCGTGTTCCTTCGCCAGCTTCCAGGCCTCCTGTTCGGCGAGGGTTTTTGCGCGGTGGTAGGGCGAGCTGAAGTCGGTCCGCCAGTCCTCCTCGGTCGTGGCCCTGCCGCCGGTTTCGACCATGGGCACGGTGACGGCCGACGAGGTCAGCACCACGCGCCGCACACCGGCCCGCGCGGCTGCCAGCATCGCCGAGCGGGCCCCTTCGATGCTGTCGCGCACCATGTCCTCGACTTCGGCGGCGTTGGCCGTGTAGTTCTTGTAGGTGGCCGCGACATGGAAGAGCGTGTCGATCCCCGCCGCGGCGGCTTCGAACTGCTTGCCGTCGCGAACGTCCAGGCTCACCAGCTCGATGTCGGCTGTCGGCAGATGGCCGCTCTTGCGGCTGTCGCTGCGATCCCGCACGGAAGCACGTACCCGATGTCCGCGCTCGAGGAGGGCCCTCACGAGGTTGTTTCCCAGGTGGCCGTTCGCGCCGGTGACCAGCACGGTCTTCGAGTTTTCCATGACAGCCTCCAGTTCCGAGAATGTCGGAAGTCCCCGCAATCTAGCGCAAGTTCCGGGATGGCGGAATGCCGTGTTCGGGCGAGTTGCTCGTCAGCAAGCGGGTGCCCGACAGTACCGGACCGCCCGCCCATAATCGGCCCATGATCGAACGCACCCTCTTCAACGCCGACCACGAGGCTTTTCGCGACAGCTTCCGCCGCTTCCTCGACAAGGAGGTCGCGCCCCATCACGCCGCCTGGGAGGAGCAGGGCTACGTCGACCGCTCGGTATGGACCCGGGCCGGCGACAACGGCTTCCTGTGCGCCAGCTTGCCGGAACCGTACGGCGGCTCGGGCGCCGACAAGCTGTATTCCGTGGTGCAGATGGAAGAGCTGGCACGTGGCGGCTACACCGGCATCGGGTTCGGGCTGCACAGCGAGATCGTCGCGCCCTACATCCTGCACTATGGCACCGAAGAGCAGAAGCGAAGATACCTGCCCAGGCTGGCGCGCGGCGAGATGATCGGGGCGATCGCCATGAGCGAGCCGGCCGCCGGCAGCGACCTGCAGGGCATCAGGAGCACGGCCCTGAAGCAGGCCGACGGCAGCTACCTGCTGAACGGCAGCAAGACCTTCATCACCAACGGCTGGCATGCCGATCTGGTGATCGTCGTGGCCAAGACGAACCCCGCCGCGGGGGCGAAGGGCACCAGCTTGCTGCTGGTGGAGCGCGGGATGGAAGGTTTCGAACACGGCAAGCGGCTCAAGAAGCTGGGCATGAAAGCACAGGACACCGCCGAGCTGTTTTTCGAGAACGTGCGCATTCCCGCCGGCAACCTGCTGGGCGGCGACGCGTTCGAGAACAAGGGCTTCATCTGCCTGATGGAGCAGCTGCCCTGGGAGCGCATGCAGATCGCCGTGACCGCGGTGGCGGCGGCCCAGGCCGCCATCGACGGCACCGTGCAGTACGTGAAGGACCGCAAGGTGTTCGGCCAGCCGGTGGCGGCGTTCCAGAACACCCGCTACACGCTGGCCGAGCTGCAGACCGAGGTGCAGGTCGCCCGCGTGTTCGTCGACAAGTGCCTGGAGCTGGTGTGCCAGGACAAGCTGGACACGGCCACGGCCAGCATGGCCAAGTACTGGACCAGCGACCTGCAGTGCAAGGTCATGGACGAATGCCTGCAGCTGCACGGCGGCTACGGCTACATGTGGGAATACCCCATCGCCCGCGCCTATGCCGACGCGCGCGTGCAGCGCATCTACGGCGGCACCAACGAGATCATGAAAGAGGTGATCACGCGGGCGATGGGGCTGGGCGCCGGATAAGCGCGCCGGGCCGGTCGCGCCGCGGCGCCATCCATCGCCGCGTGGATGCGACGGCCCGGGGAACGCGGCCTGTTGCTTTCCCCGCATCGCGCGCGTGGGTAATTCCCGGGCGGGCCGACCGCTACTTTGATCAAGGTCAAGCGGGGCCGACGTGCCCATTGGTGGAAAAGCCGCTCTTTCGGACAATCGGTCGATGCGCAGGATGGCCGACTCACGCACCGAACCGCACGCGTTGCGGCGCGGTCCCCCGCGCGCGCGCGCCGGCCGCTAGGGACACCCGATCCGATGAGGCGCTACCTTCCCTCCAGCATGATGCTGAAGGCCTTCGAGGCATCGGCCAAGCGTCTGAGTTTCACCCTCGCCGCGGAGGACTTGTGCCTCACGCAAAGCGCCATCAGCAAGCAGGTGATCGCGCTGGAGGA
>JAMPXR010000081.1 GCA_023701085.1 Ramlibacter sp.
GTTGCCACCCTGCTTGTGGAACACGAAGCCCAGCGCGTTGCTGCGCGGATTGGCCTTGAGCGAGATCTTGATGGTCTTCATCTCCGCCAGGATGGCGTCCCAGTCGCCGCCCGCGCGCTTGCGCTCCAGCTCGAAGTCCACCAGGAAGTGGCCCCACTCGTGGATGGCGATGACGCGGCGGTCGCGCTCGCGCTCCTTCGTCGTGTGCGCGTTGACGTTGCCCACCATCACCCGCTCGGCCGCGCGCATCAGCGTGTCGGCTCCGATCATGGCGCCGGCCTGCACGGCCGTGATGCCGGCCTGGTTCACGATCGTCTCCAGGTCGGCCGGGCTGCGGCCCTCGGTGACCTCGGCCAGGTGCCGCAGGTCCAGTTCGGGCAGCACCTTGCCGGCCCGCTGCGCGAGATAGTGGCTGATGATCGCCAGCCGCTCCTCCTTGTTGGGCAGCCGGAAGTCGACCTTCATCTGGAAGCGGCGCAGCATCGCCTCGTCCATCTGCATGGATTCGCTGTTGAAGTTGCTCGCGACGATCCAGATGATCTCGGCCTCGTTCTTGCTGCGCACGCCGTCCAGCACGGACAGCAGGGTGTTCTGGGTGTCGTCGTCGAACTTGCGGTGGCCGCCGCGCTTCATGAACAGGTCCTGCGCCTCGTCGAGAAAGACGATGCAGCGCCGGCGCCGCTTGGCCATGGCCATGATGCGGCCCAGCGTGTTGGAGCCGCCCGCCACGTACCCGGTCTCCAGGTTCGCGGCCGAATGGAACAGGATCGGCAGGTTCAGCTCCTTGGCCAGGTAGCTCGCCAGCTTCGTCTTGCCGGTGCCGGCCGGGCCGCTGAACATCACGTTGAAGGGCTTGCTCACGCCGTATTCCGCGTAGTCCGCGCGGCGCTGGTACTGGTCCTTGATCTGCGCCACTTCGGCCTTGATGTCGTCCATGCCGACCAGGTCGTCGATGGAGCCGTGCACCTGGCCGGGCTCGAGGAACTTGAGCGATTTGAACTGCCCCTTGAGGTGGAATATCAGGAAGCCCAGCAGGCCCAGCGTCAGCGCGGCCGACAAGGCGCCGCTCACGCCGGCCTTCCAGCCGTCCTTTTCCGATTGCGGCCGGGCGCCGTCGAAGCGCTGGTCCAGGCGCTCGAGCATGGCCGCGCTGTCCTTGTTCAGATCGGCGCGCGGCACGAAGCTCAGCTTGGCGCCCCAACCGGCGGTCACCGCCTTGTCGGCGAAGATCTTCGTCTCCATGTCGCTGGGGTAATAGGCGTACTGCTTGCCCTGCGACTCGACCAGGACGAAGCGCTCCGACACGTTCCACATCAGCGGCCGGTAAATGATCGTGATCCGGTCGATGGGGTTGCGCTCCAGGAAGCTCAGCACCGACCCGGTGCCGAACACCAGCGGCAGCTTGGGGTCGAAGACTGCCACGCCACCGGCCGGCAGTTCGCCCGGGGCCATGGTCTTGAGCTGCGCCGCCACCGCGGCCTGCTTTTGCCGCAGGCTGTAGGAATACATGGCCGTGACCGGAATGAGCACCGCGACCATGACGACCATCAGCTTGACCGCCAGCGACTGGATCACGAACCAGTCCTGCAGGCGGGCGGCGGCTTTCTTGAGCGCCAGCCAGAGGCTGCCGGAAGGGCGCTCGCCGCCGGCCGCGACCTCCTGGGGGACTTGTGAATTCGCCGATAGATCCGACATGGTTGTCCTTGTAACGCAGCGCCCTGGCCGCGTTCCTGGCAAGCGGCGTTCAGGATGGAGTGATCAAAAATAAGCGCGGAGATACCCAAGCGGCGAATCGCCCCGCGGCGCTGGATTCTTTTTGATCTTGCCGCTTCGCGCGACCCGCGTCGCCGGCCGCCGTCTCCTGTCAGCGCAATCCTACAGAGTCTCGATTCACGCGGCCAGCGTCCGGGTTTTCGAGCACATGCGGGTCGCGCCTCACGTGAAAAATTCACGCGGTCTACGCGCTTGTCAGGAACCCCGGTTTCCGTTGGGCAGCCCACGCGGAACCCAACAGGACCTTAAGGTCGGCAGGGCATCGCGTGCTTGTGCTTTGTCATTTCAAATTGCTGCGGAATGCAACAATTTGCGCATTAGCGGCTGGGCGCTATTCTTGCGCGTTCGAGGAACCCGTGCCGCGCGCGCCAATCCAACCTCTTGGCCGGGTTTTCTTCAAGTTTCTTCCCCCGGCTCTTCGATCCCTCGGCTCAACCCCGAGGGATCTTTTCTTGTTCTTCCACGGCGAGCCAGTCCAGGGCGTCCCGCTCCGCGTCGAACAGCGCGATGTCGGGGCACATCGGCAAGCCCTGAGGCACGGCATCGTTGTCGACCAGGTCCGTGGCGGCCAGCAGCACCACTTTGGTGTGGTGCGTGAGGGCTCTGCGCAAGCGGTCGCAGATGAGGAATTTGCCCTCCGCGCCGGGCGGCGTCGCGACGCGCCGAAGGTCGATCAACACATGGTCCTGGCGCATACGCGCGACCGCGGCCTTGACCATGTACGCCAGCTTCAGGGCGTCGCCGTTGCTCCACCTCCCCTCGACATCGAAGCGCATGTGAGGGCCGTCTTGACGGGATGCAACTACCAGGTTCATGACTGCGCAGCGGGTTTGTGGACCGGGCAAGAGTGCCACAGCCAGTTGTACGGGCGTGGATACAAGCGCATCAGTAGTAGCCAAGCGTGACTGAGCCGTGCGCGACCCGGTCGGGCGGCCGCGCCTGGCCTTGGCCGCGGTAACGCCGGTCGATGCGGCCGGACGGCTCAGGCGTCCAGCCTGGCCCTCGCATCCACCCGCGCGAGCCGCGCCAGCAGATAGTCCACCTCTTCGCGCGCCCTTGCGGACATCGCGGACGCGGGCTTTCGCTGCGCGTCGGAAGCCAGCAGGCCGCGCCGCATCAGCACATACTTGCGCACCGCCAGCCCGACCCCCGGCTGCTGCTCGTAGCGCAACAGCGGCAGATGCGCGTCGAACAGGTCGTGCGCGCGCTCGCGCTGTCCCTGCTGCGCCAGGCGGACCAGTTCCACCAGCACGTCGGGGAAGCAGTAGCCGGTCATCGCCCCGTCGGCGCCGCGCTCGATCTCGAAGTCCAGGAACAGGCCGCCGTTGCCGCAGAGGATGGAGATGGGCCGCATCTCGCCCTTGCGCTGCCACTCCCGCAGGGCCGAAATCTTTTCCAGGCCGGGCCAGTCCTCGTGCTTGAGCATCACGCAAGACGGGTTGTCATTGACGATGCGGCGAATGACCGAGGAGGTCATCACCACCGAGAACGTGAGCGGATAGTCCTGGATGACGAAGGGAACGTCGGCGCCGACGGCGGCCGCCGCCTGCGCGTAGTAGGCCACGATCTGGTCGTCGGTGCGCAGCGTGTTCGGCGGCGCGATCATGACGCCGGCGGCGCCCGCATCCATCGCATCGCGCGCGAGCGCCCGCATGGCCGCGAAGCCCGGCGCTGTCACGCCGACGATGATCGGCGTCCTGGCGCGCTGGATGAAGCGGGAAGCCACCTGCAGCGCCTCCGCATGTTCGAGTTTCGCGGCTTCGCCCAGCTGGCCCAGCACGGTGGCGCCCGCCACGCCGCTCTCGTCGTAGAACGCCACCAGCCGGTCGATCGAAGCCAGGTCCAGGGCGCCGTCCGCGGTGAACGGTGTGGGGGCGATGACATAGACGCCGCGCGCCTGGGCGGTGATTTGCATGGGGACCTCTTGCGGATGGAACAGATAACGGTGCTGCGGCGCGCAACACCCGAAGCATCGCGCGCGCACAAAGCATATCTTGCCCGGTTTCGGGCCGAGGTGCGTGAGGAGACGAGCCGTCGCGCCGCTCGACACCGCCAGAGGCAGCACGCCCGGCACGAAAGCCAGCGAGGGCATCATCGGCCGGAACCGCAGCCACGAAGCCGGGGTTCAGCTCCGCTCTTCCCGGGCGCGCAGCTTGGCCGCGATGTACTCTCCGTGCGTGACGTGCATCAGGCCGGCCACCTTGGAGATCAGGTGGTTCTCGTGCGCGTCCAGGTGGCCGTCGGCGTAGGCGACCTGCCACATGTATTCGATGACACGGATCTTCTGTGCCTGGTCGAACCGATCGTTGATCACGGACGTGAACTGGTGGAAGTCCGAGGCCGAGCGCGCGGTCTCCTCGGCCAGCTCGACCAGCCGCGCCAGTTCGTCATCCTCGAGCGCGAACGTGCGTCTCAGTGCCGCCACCACCGCGAGCCGCTCCTGTGCGCCCAAGGTCGGATCGGCACGCATCACTTCCACCAGCAACACGGCCGTGGCGAGTTGCAGCAGGTGTTCCGGTGAAGCGGGCTTCGCGTCCACGGGCGCGGAGATCGCATCGAACAGGTCTTTCAAGGCACGCAGCATGTTGGCATTCCAGCGGGTTTACCGGCGAGCGTACGCGAAAACCGGGAGCGGCCTCGGGCGCATGCCCTTCCGGTCCGCGCCGAGCTCATCAACAAAAATAGTTCGTCACGCTCTGGTAAAAAGCGCGGGCAGACGGCATGCTTCACGTCCCCAACGCCACCCAAGGAGTCGCACATGCCCCAGCTGAGGACGATCGACGGCGGCACCGCCGACCTGTCACCCGAAGATCTGCAATCGTTCAAGACGGGGTTCAAGGGCGCCGTGCTCGGCGCGGATGATCCCGCTTACGAAGAGACGCGCAAGATCTGGAACGCGATGATCGACCGGCGGCCCGGCCTGATCGCCCGCTGCACCGGTACGGTCGACGTGGTGCAGGCCGTGCGCTTCGCGCGCAAGCACAAGCTGCTGGTGTCGGTGCGCGGCGGCGGCCACAACATCGCGGGTCTGGCAGTGTGCGAAGGCGGCCTGATGATCGACCTGTCCGCCATGCGCGGTGTCTGGGTGGACCCGGTGGGCCGCACGGCGCGCGCGCAGGCCGGTTGCACCCTGGCGGACGTGGACCGCGAGACCCAGCTGTACGGGCAGGCGGCCGTGCTCGGCTTCGTGTCCGCAACCGGCATCGCGGGGCTGACGGTCGGTGGCGGCTTCGGCTACCTCAGCCGGCGCCAGGGCTGGACCTGCGACAACCTCGTGTCCATGGAAGTGGTGACCGCCGACGCGCAGGTGCTGCGCGCCTGCGCACGCGAGAACGAGGACCTGTTCTGGGCGCTGCGCGGCGGCGGCGGCAATTTCGGGATCGTCACCTCCTTCGAATACCAGCTGTATCCCGTCGGGCCCGAAATCCTTGGGGGCGCGATCGCCTGGCGCGGCGAAGACAGCCGGCAGGTGCTGCAGGCGTACCGTGAATTCAGCGCGGCCGCGCCGCGCGAGTTGACCAGCGTGGCGGTGCTGCGCATCGCGCCACCGGCGCCCTGGCTGCCCAAGGAAATCCACGGCAAGCCCATTGCCGCCCTCTTCGTGTGCCACACGGGAAAGGTCGAGGACGGCGAGGCGCTGGTCGCTCCCCTGCGCAAGCTCGGCCAGCCGGTGGCCGACATCGTCACGCGCCGGCCGTACACGCAGATGCAAAGCCTGCTGGACGCGACGCAACCCAAGGGCCGGCGCTATTACTGGAAGTCGCACTACCTCGGCGCCCTGAGCCGGGAACTGGACGAGCTGGCCGTCGCGCATGCCGCCCGCATCGCGTCGCCGCATTCGGCCATCGTGCTCTTCCAGATCCAGGGCGCGCTGGGCGAGCTCGGACCGGACCATTCGCCGGCGGGCAACCGCGACGCCCACTACGTCCTGAACATCACGGCCTCCTGGGAGAAGCCGCAGGACGATGCGACCCAGATCCAATGGGCGCGCGACTGCTTCGAGGCGACGCGGCCCTGCTCCACCGGCGGCACCTATGTCAACTTCCTGACCGAGGAAGAAGGCGCCGACCGCATCGCCGCCGCGTACGGCCGCGCCAACCTGGACAAGCTCGCCGCGATCAAGCGCAAGTACGACCCAGACGACCTGTTCCGTCACACCAAGCGGGTGTCGGTGTAGCGCCGGCCCGTCGCGACGGCCTCGCGCGGTCCAGCATCCGGCGCACGGCCGCAAGAAGGCCGACACTGGCGACTGCCCTGTCTAGTGCCGGTCGAATTTGGTCGACAGCACGATGGAGCTTTGCGTTCCGTCCACGCCGTTGATCGAGCCGATCGCGTCCAGCGTGCGGTCGATTTCGCCGGTGTCCTCGGCTTCGATGAGCGCCATGTAGCCGAAGATGCCGCTGATCGCGAACACCGCGCGCACCTGGGTGAGCCCGTGCAGTGCCTGCACGACCGCCTCGCCCTTCTTCGCGTCGACGCGCAACAGCGCATGCACCTTGATCCGTCCGCGCAGCGCTTGCTCGCTCAGCCGCACGGTGTAGCCGGCGATGATGCCGGCCTTCTCCAGCCGCTTGAGCCGCTCCACCGCCGTCATCCGGGCCACATCGAGCGCGCGCGCCAGCGCCGCGACCGGCATGCGGGCGTCCTCGCGCAACAGCGCGAGCAGTTGCCGGTCCTTGTCATCGAGTTGAAAAGCGCGCTGCATGGCAGCCAAGTTCCTTTGCTGCAGGACCCGCCAGGGGCCGATAATCAGTTCGACGAAAAGAGCCGTCATTTTGCAGGTTTTTTACCTGCAAAACGTCATTTTGCACCGTTTACTCTGGCAGCCAAGAACCGTAGAGTTTCGCTACGCCGCGCCCGAAGCGGGCGGCAGCAGCGACCCACGCAAAGGAGCCCGGATGAACAAACCTCTCGATCTGGCCGTCGTCAACGAAGGCAAGGCCATGGACCAAGGCACCATGAGCGGTGCGCAGGCACTGGTGCGGATGCTGCTGGAGTACCGCGTGGACGTCGTGTTCGGTGTTCCGGGCGACACCAGCCTGGCCCTGTACGAAGCGATTTACGACGCGGGCGATCGTATCCGGCATGTCATGGCGCGCGACGAACGCAGCGCCACTTTCATGGCGGATGCCTACGCGCGCCTGGCCCACCGCCCCGGTTTCTGCGAGTGCCCCAGCGGTGCGGGCGCCCTCTATTCGGTGCCCGGTGTCGCCGAAGCCAACGCCTCCTCGATTCCGGTGGTGCTGTTCACCTCCGGCATCTCGATGGCCGGCGAAGGCAAGGGAACGATCACCGAGATGCCCCACCACACCCTGTTCGAGCCGATCACCAAGCACTCGTCGGTGGTGAACTCGGCCGACAAGGTGCCCGAAGCGCTGCGCAAGGCGCTGCGCATCGCCACGACCGGGCGCCCGGGCGCCGTGCACCTCGTGCTGCCCACGGAAACGATGAGCCACCGCGTGGCCTACGGCGCCGCCAGCCTGCATGACGAGGCGGAATGCCGCGCCTACCCGGCCTACCGCACGCGCAGCAGCGCCGCCGCGATGGCCGAACTGGCGGGCCACCTGGAATCGGCGCAGCGGCCGGTGATCGTGGCGGGCGGGGGCGTCAACCATTCGCAAGCCAACGCCGAAGTGCTCGCCCTGGCTGAGCGCCTGGGCGCGCCGGTGGTAACCACCATCTCGGGCCAGGGCACCATGCCCGACGAGCATCCGCTGGCGCTGGGCGTGGTCGGCGACAACGGCTTCCATCCGCATGCGCACCGCGCGGTCGAGGAAGCCGACGTGCTGCTTTACGTGGGTTGCAAGATGGGGTCGGTCTCCACCATCAAGTGGTCGCTGCCCTCGCCGCGGGCCGGCCGCAAGATCCTGCAGATCGACCTCGACCCGACGCTGCTGGCCAACAACTTCGAGAACACCCTGAGCGTGGCAGGCGATGCGCGGCTCGTCCTCGAAGACCTGCTGCAGCTGGTGCCCGAGGCGGTCAAGACGCCCTCGGCCTGGGTGGAGGACCTGAACCGCGCCCGTGCGCGCTTCTGGGAGGATTCGCAGGCGCAGCTCCATGCGCAGGCCACGCCGCTCAAGCCGCAGCGCGTCATCCACGAACTCAACCGGCGACTGCCCTCCCCGTCGGTCGTGGTATCCGACGCCGGCACGCCCACGCCCTACATCACGCGCTTCCTGCGCCTGAGCGGCGACGGCTCGCGCGTGCTGATTCCCCGTTCGTTCGGCGGGCTGGGCTACGCCATTCCCGCGGTGGTCGGCGCCTGGTTCGCGCGGCCCGACGCCCGGCCGGTCGGGCTGTTCGGCGACGGATCGCTCGGCATGTCAGCCGGCGAGCTGGAGACCCTGGTGCGGCTGAACGTGCCGGCCGTGCTGATCCACTTCAACAACGGCTGCTTCGGCTGGATCAAGACGCTGCAGTCGCTGCACAGCAAGAGCAAGTTCATGTCGGTCGATTTCACCCCGGGCGACATGAGCAAGGTCGCCGCCGCCTACGGCCTGGCGGCCTGGCGCGTGGAGACCCCCGATCAGCTGGAGCGCGCGCTCGACGAGGCCTTTTCCCACGACGGGCCGTGCTTCCTGGACGTCGTCACCGAACCGCTGGTCAACGACGTGCCCCCTGTCTATTCCTGGCTGAAGTCGGCGGGCCGGGACCCGCTGCGCGGCTGATCTTTCTCACCCAAGTTCCAAGGAGACAATTCATGAAAATCGTAGTCATCGGCGGCGGCTGGTCCGGCTGCGCGGCCGCCATCGCCGCAGCCAAACAAGGCGCTGAAGTCACGCTGCTGGAACGCACCGACATGATCCTGGGCACCGGCCTGGTCGGCGGCATCTTCCGCAACAACGGCCGCTTCACCGCCGCCGAAGAGATGATCGCGATGGGTGGCGGCGAGATGTTCCACGCCATGGACGCGTGCGCGACGCACACCGACATCGAGTTCCCGGGCCACAAGCACGCCTCCCTGTACAACATCGCGACGATCGAGCCGCAGGTGCAGCGCGCCCTGGCCGCGGCCGGTGTCGAGGTGCGCTACCAGACCCGCATCACCGATGTCGAAATGGACGGCCGGCGCCTCGTGGCGGTGAAGACCAAGAAGAACGAAGGCAACCTGCGGTTCGAGGCCGACGCCTTCGTCGAGACCACCGGCACCGCCGGCGTGGTCAACATCTGCACCCAGCA
>JAMPXR010000082.1 GCA_023701085.1 Ramlibacter sp.
GGGTGGTGGTTCGGCGCGAACATGAAGCCGATGCCGACCTCGGCGATGCAGCGGGCGATCGCGTCGGGCGGCAGGTTGATGTTCATGCCCAGGCTCTCGATCACGTCGGCGCTGCCGCTCTTGCTGGAGACGCTGCGCCCGCCATGCTTGCTGACCTTGGCGCCCGCCGCGGCCGCCACGAACATCGAGCACGTCGAAATATTGAAGGTGTGGGAGCCGTCGCCGCCGGTGCCCACGATGTCGACCAGGTGCGCCTTGTCGGCGACATGGACCTTGGTCGAGAACTCGCGCATGACCTGGGCCGCGGCCGTGATCTCGCCGATGGTTTCCTTCTTGACGCGCAGGCCGGTGATCAGCGCCGCCGTCATCACCGGCGACAGCTCGCCGCTCATGATCATGCGAACCACCTTGAGCATCTCGTCGTGGAAGATCTCGCGGTGTTCGATGGTGCGCTGCAGCGCTTCCTGGGGGGTGATGCTCATGTCGTGCTCCTGAATGGCGGTATCGGACGGTCGGATGTTTCGAAGAACTGCCGGATCGCGGCGATGGCGTGGTCCACGCCCGCCGCGTCCAGATCGAGATGCGTCGCGAATCGCAGCCGGTACAGGCCGGTCGCCAGCACGCCGCGGCCCGCCAGATGCGCCAGCAATGCCTTGGACTGCTCCCGGGCAGGGCCGACCAGGTCCACGAACACCATATTGGTTTGCGGCGTTTCCACCTGGACGCCGGGCAGGTTCGCCAGCCCCGCGGCCAGCCGCTGCGCCAGGGCATGGTCCTGCGCCAGGCGGTCCACGTGATGATCCAGCGCATAACTGGCCGCGGCCGCCAGCAGGCCGGCCTGGCGCATCGCCCCGCCGGCCATCTTGCGCACGCGCCGCGCGCGCGCGATCAGCTCGCGCGAGCCGCACAAGGCGGAACCGGCCGGTGCGCCCAGGCCCTTGCTGAAACACACCGAGACGCTGTCGAAGCACTGGGCGATGCGCCGCGCCTGCCCGCGCACGTCGCCGTCCGATGGCGCCGCCTGCGCCGCCGCCGCGTTGAACAGGCGCGCGCCGTCCAGGTGACGCGCCAGTCCCTTGCGCTGCGCCAGCTGCGTCGCCTGCTCGATATAGGCAAGCGGCAGCAGCTTGCCGGCCAGGGTGTTCTCCAGGGCCAGCAGCCGCGTGCGCGCGAAATGCGGATCGTCCGGTTTGATCGCCGCCTCGATGTCGGCCAGGCGCAGGCTGCCGTCGGGCTGGTGCTCCAGCGGCTGGGGCTGCACGCTGCCGAACACCGCGCCGCCGCCGCCCTCCCAGCGGTAGCAGTGCTGCATCTGCCCCACGATGTATTCATCGCCACGCTGGCAGTGCGACAGGATGGCGCACAGGTTGCTCTGGGTGCCGGTCGGCACGAACAGCGCCGCCTCGAAGCCCAGCATGGCGGCGATCTTCTCCTGCAGCGCGTTCACGCTGGGGTCGTCGCCGAACACGTCGTCGCCCAGCGGCGCGCTGGCCATCGCGGCCATCATGCCGGGGGTCGGCCGCGTCACCGTATCGCTGCGCAGGTCCACCACGGTTGCCATCATTGCTCCAGGAAGTTCTTGAGCATGGCGTGGCCGTGCTCGGTGAGGATCGATTCGGGATGGAATTGCACGCCCTCGATCGCCAGCTCCTTGTGCCGCACCGCCATGATCTCGCCGTCATCGGTCCACGCGGTGGTCACGAGTTGCGCCGGACACGACGACTTCTCGATGGCCAGCGAGTGGTAGCGGTTCACGGTGAATTGTTGCGGCAGGCCCGCGAAAACCCCCTGGCCGGTGGTGGTGATCACGCTGGTCTTTCCGTGCATGAGCTGGCGGGCCCGCACGATGCTGCCGCCGAACGCCGCGCCCACCGCCTGATGCCCCAGGCACACGCCCAGGATCGGCAGCTTGCCGGCGAACTGGCGGATGGCTTCGACCGAGATGCCGGCTTCGGCCGGCGAGCAGGGGCCGGGCGACACCACCAGCCGGTCGGGCCGGCGCTGCGCGATGCCCTCAACCGTGATCTCGTCATTGCGAAACACCTCCACCTGCGCGCCCAGTTCGCCGAAGTACTGCACCAGGTTGTAGGTGAAGCTGTCGTAGTTGTCGATCATGAGCACACGCATAGGGCCCCCACGCTTGTCACTTCATGTACTGCGCTGCCCCCCGAGGGGGCCTTCGCGCCTTGGAGCGGTCCGGCGGCGCTCATTCCAGCCCCTCCTCCACCAGTTCGGACGCCCGCAGCAGGGCGCGCGCCTTGGCCTCGGTTTCCTTCCATTCGAGTTCGGGCACCGAATCGGCGACCACGCCGGCCGCCGCCTGCACATAGAGCGTCTGGTCCTTGACGATCGCCGTGCGGATCGCGATCGCCACGTCCATGTCGCCCGCGTAACTGAGGTAGCCGCAGGCCCCGCCGTACAGGCCGCGCTTGCTGGGTTCGAGCTGGTCGATCAGCTCCATCGCGTGGATCTTGGGCGCGCCGGTCAGCGTTCCGGCGGGGAAAGTGGCCTTGAGCACATCGATGCTGTCCATGCCCTCGTTGAGGATGCCTTCCACATTGCTGACGATGTGCATCACGTGGCTGTAGCGCTCCACCGCGAAGGCCTCGGTGACCTTGACCGTGCCGGTCCGGGCGATGCGGCCGATGTCGTTGCGCGCCAGGTCGATCAGCATCACGTGTTCGGCGCGCTCCTTGGGGTCGCTGATCAGCTCCTGCTCCACGGCCTTGTCCGCCTCCGGGCTCGCGGCGCGCGGCCGCGTGCCCGCCAGCGGGCGGATCGTGACCTTCTGGCCCTCGGGCGTCTGTTCCTGCCGCACCAGTATCTCGGGCGAGGCGCCGACCACATGGAAATCGCCAAAGTGGTAGTAATACATGTATGGACTGGGGTTGAGCGACCTCAGCGCCCGGTACAGCGACAGCGGCGACTCCGTGTAGCGCTTCTTGATGCGCTGGCCGACCTGCACCTGCATGAAGTCCCCGGCGGCGATCAGCTCCTTGGCGCGCGCGACGGCCAGGAGGTAGTCGGCTTTCGCGAAATCGCGCTCGGCGGGAAAACTCTGGGTCGGCCGCACCACCGGCGCGCTCACCGAATATTTGAGCTGCTCGCGCAGCGCGCGCAGCCGCTTCTTGCCGCTCGCATAAGCCTCCGGCTGGGCCGGGTCCGCATACACGATGAGGTAAAGCTTGCCCGACAGGTTGTCGATGACGGCCAGTTCCTCGCAGTGCAGCAGCAGAATGTCCGGGCAGCCCAGGGTGTCGGGCGGGCAACTGGCTTCCAGCTTCTTTTCGATGTAGCGCACCGTGTCGTAACCGAAGTAGCCGGCCAGCCCGCCGCAAAAGCGCGGCAGCCCCGGGCGCAAAGCCACCTTGAAGCGCTTCTGGTACGCCGCGATGAAATCCAGCGGGTTGCCGCGGGCGGTTTCGACGACCCGGCCCTCGTCGACCACCTCGGTGACGGCGTCCGCGCCAAAGCCGCTGCAACGCAGCAGGGTCCGCGCGGGCAGGCCGATGAAACTGTAGCGCCCGAAACGCTCGCCGCCGACGACGGATTCGAGCAGGAAGCTGTGACGGCCGCCGTCCTTCGCGTGGGCCAGTTTCAAGTACAGCGACAAGGGGGTCTCGAGATCGGCGAAGGCCTCGACGATCAAGGGGATACGGTTGTAGCCCTGCGCGGCAAGGCTTTTGAATTCGAGTTCGGTGATCAAGGGTGAGCCTCCACAAGCTCCGCGGCGCGGGGGCCGCTTTCGATTCGAGATGATCCCCTCGAGCGCCGGTGCAGCCGGGCACTTTGGGGCGCGGGGCACGGGCTGCCCCGTGCTTCAGGAACGCACCGACTGAGGCCTGCGCCAGGGCCAGGCTCCCCGGCTCGAGCGCCCTGTGATCGCGGTGCGGTGGATGAACATGGGCCAAAGTGTAGCAAAGCAGCCGTGAATCGCTGCTCCGGGCGCTAAGTTAACATCCGGTTACGAGAAAGCCCTATTGCGGGCCGGCCCTCAGGCTGCACAGAATCCCGAAATCGAACGATCGTACGTTTTTAGGAGAAAAAGATGAGCTTCCCCAAACGCTGGCTGCTCGCGGCGGCCACCCTCCTGCTGTCGTGCGCCGCATCCGCCCAAATGACCGTGTCGGGCGTCAAGTTCGAGGACGCGGCCGAGGTGCGCGGCACGAAACTGCAACTCAACGGCGCGGGCACCCGCTACAAAGCGATCTTCAAGGTCTATGTGGCCGGGCTGTACCTGCCCAGGAAGGCCGGCAGCACCGAAGAGGTGCTGGCCATGGTCGGCCCCAAGCGTTTGAACATCACGATGCTGCGCGAAATCGATTCGGCCGAGCTGGGCAAGCTGTTCTCGCGCGGCATCGAGGACAACATGGAAAAAGCGGCCTTCTCCAAGCTGATTCCCGGTGTCATGCGCATGAGCCAGGTCTTTTCCGACCACAAGAAACTCAATACCGGCGACACCTTCTCGCTGGAGTGGGTGCCCGGCACCGGCACCGTCCTGACCGTCAAGGGGGCAGTGCAAGGCGAGCCCTTCAAGGAGCCTGAATTCTTCAATGCGCTGCTGCGCATCTGGCTAGGGCCGAACCCCGCCGACTGGAAGCTCAAGGAGGCGCTGCTCGGCAAGGCGGGCTAAAGCCAGCGCGACACCTCGGCCAGCGAATCCAGGTAGCCGTCGGCGGGCACCGAGCGGATCGGCTCGCCATGGTTGTAGCCATAGCTGACCAGCAGCACGGGGCAGCCGGCGGCGCGCGCCGCGCCCGCGTCGTTGCTCGAATCGCCGATCACCAGCGTGCGCTGCGGGGCGCAGCCCAGGGCCTCGCAGGTCTTTCGCAGGGGCAGCGGATCAGGCTTTTGCCGCTCGAAAGCATCCCCGCCGAACACCACCTGGAAGAATTCAGCCAGTCCTTTGGCCTGCAGCAGCGGCCGGGCAAAAGCGCTCGGCTTGTTGGTCAGGCAGGCCAGCTTCAGGCCGGCCGCCTGCAAGCGGCGCAGGCCCTCGGCCACGCCCGGGTAGACCGTCGCGTGTTCGCCGTTGATCGCCAGATAGTGCTGCTGGTAGGAACGCCATGCCTGCTCGTAAAGACCGGGCGGCGCGCCCACATGCGCGAGCACCGATCGGATCAGGTGCGGCGAGCCCTTGCCCACCATCCGTTCGATGATGGACCGCTCGATCCGCGGCAGCGACAGTTCGTCCAGCACGCGATGGAGGACCACGACAAAGTCCCCCAGCGTATCGACCATCGTGCCATCGAGGTCGATGATCGCTGCCTGCAAATCGGTGGGGAGCATATCGCGTGATCCGTGACGAGTCGGATCCGGGATTCTGACGCATTGCGCGGCCGGCTCCGGTCATCGGGCCGACTCACGAAACGGTGCGCCCGCGAGCGCCCTGCAACCCCGATGCGCCGAATTCAGCGCTGGCCGTCCCCGCCGCCCTGATCGACGTCGTCATCCTGCGCGCCGCCCCGAGGCGCACCGCGGCTGGCCTGGCCGCCCTTGCGGCCCGCTTCACGGGCTTCTTCGGAGTCGAACTCGTGGGCCGTGCCCTTTTCGTGACTGGCCTGCCCGCCCTTGCGGCCGGCCTGGCGCGCTTCCTCGGAATCGAATTCGTGCGCGGTTCCCTTTTCGTGCGCGGCCTGGCCGCCCTTGCTGCCGGCCTCGCGGGCCTCCTGCGAGGTGAATTCGTGGGCGGTCCCCTTCTGGTGGGCCGCCTTGCCGCCTTCGCTGGCGATTTCGCGCTGGCGCGCCGGGTCCATCGAAGCAAACCCGCGCCTGGAGGCGCCGCCCTGGCCCTGCTGGCCCTTGCCCTGGATGTTCGATGCCATGCCGATCTCCCGAGATGGTTCACTGACCTGCGGCCGGCAGCCCGATCGCCGGGGGGCCGGTCCGCTATGGGTATTTGGGGCCACGCGCATGATCGCCCGGGTAAGCGCTCGAGCGAAGGCGGCGTAGGACGGGCCTTCTGTCGCGCTGCCGCGCGCCGCTGTCAGGCGGGGATCGCGTCGATGTTGGGCCGCGTCCAGTGGTGGTGCCGGGCCATGGCGGCGATGAAGTCCTGCGCCAGCTGCGCGCGTCCCGGCGCATCGTTCCTGCCAATCAGCACGCCGGCCGCGCCCTGCCCACCCTCGTCCGCGCCCAAGCCGAGCGTGCGCAGCAAGCGGGCCCCCTCGCCGACGACGCACAGCGTCTTGCCGTGCTTGTACGCCTCCAGCACGTAGTGCACGGCCTCGCCGTCGCGCGCCAATGTCTCGGCGCTGGCCGCGCCGCCGGGCACCAGCACCGCGTCGAACAGCACCGACGGCATGGTGGCGAAGGTGTGATCCACCGCCAGCTGCTGGCCCGACGAGGTCGCGACGAACCCCAGGCGGGCCCCCAGGATTCGGCTGCTGGCCCCCGCGTCCTGCAGGGCCTGCTGGATCACCCGCAGCGCGCCCACTTCCACGCCGCTGGCCACCAGCACCGCGACCCTGCGGGTGACGATGCCGCTGTCGCCGCCTTCCATGCTCAGGGCGGGCGAGGACTCCAGCGGCGGGCTGGCCCGCACGTCGCGAAAACCGGCGCGGCCGGCCGCCGCCTTCGGGTCGGGCACCGCGATGCCCAGCGGCTCGGCCACTTTGCGGGCAAGTTTGGGGTCCACGTGCGACAGGTTGTCCACCACCCTTTGACGCACCGCCGCGGCTTCCACCCGGGACAGCTCGAACTGGAACGCGGCCACGATGTGCTCGCGTTCGGCCGGGCCCTGGCTGTTCCAGAACAGCGTCGCCTGGCTGAAATGGTCGTCGAAGCCCGGGCTGCGGCGCCGGATCTTCGGCGCCTCGAGCGCCTCCGGATAACTCTGAAAGCCCTGGTGGCCGCCGTCGACGCGGAACTCGGAGCCGCTGGCGAGCGAATTGGGCTCGTAGGCGACCTGCCCCTTGTTGACCAGCATCCGGTGCGCGCCGTCGCGCTCGAAATTGTGGAAGGGGCACAGCCCGCGGTTGATGGGCAACTCGTGAAAATTCGGCCCCCCGAGCCGCCACGACTGCGAGTCGGTGTAGGAAGCCAGACGCCCCTGCAGCAGCGGGTCGTTGCTGAAGTCGATGCCGGGCACGATGTGACCGGGGTGGAACGCCACCTGTTCGGTTTCGGCGAAGAAATTGTCGGGATTGCGGTTCAGGACCAACCTGCCCACGATGAGCACCGGGACGATTTCTTCGGGAATCAGCTTGGTCGCATCCAGCAGGTCGAAGCCCAGGCCGTCGGCCTTGCCTTCCTCGATCAGCTGCAGGCCGAGCTCCCACTCGGGAAAGCTGCCGGCGGCCAGCGCCTCCCACAGGTCGCGCCGCAGGAAGTCGGGGTCCTTGCCGGCGATCTTCTGCGCTTCATCCCAGACCAGCGCGTGCTTGCCCAGGCGCGGCTTCCAGTGGAACTTGGCGAAGTGCGCCACCCCTTTGGCGTTGATCAGGCGAAAGGTATGGACGCCGAACCCCTCCATCATCCGGTAGCTGCGGGGAAGCGCCCGGTCCGACATCAGCCACATCAGCATGTGCGTGGTCTCGGGCATCAGCGACGCGAAGTCCCAGAAACTGTCGTGCGCGGTGGACGCCTGCGGCATGCCGTGGTGCGGCTCCGGCTTCATCGCGTGGACCAGGTCCGGGTACTTGATCGCATCCTGGATGAAAAATACGGGCATGTTCGCGCCCACCAGGTCGTAGTTGCCTTCGCGCGTGTAGAACTTGACGGCGAAGCCGCGCAGGTCGCGCACCGAGTCGGCGGCGCCGCGCGCGCCGGTCGCGCCGGAAAAGCGCACGAACACCGGGGTGCGGCTGCCGGCCTCCTGCAGGAAGTCGGCCCGTGTGTACTCGCCCAGCGAACGCGTCAGCTCGAAATAACCGTGCGCCGCAGCGCCCTGGGCGAACACGACGCGCTCGGCAATGCGCTCACGGTCGAAGTGCGCGATTTTCTCGCGCAGGATGAAGTCTTCCAGCAGCGATGGGCCGCGCACGCCGGCCCGCAGCGAGTTGTGGTTGTCCGGGATCACCACGCCATGGCGCGTGGTGAGGAGGTTTTCGGGCGCCTGGCTGAACGCGTCCAGTTGCTTCTGCTTGGCCGCGGCGCTGTCGCCCGCCTTCGACTTGCGCTGCGCATCCTGCTTGGACTGTGGCATTCAACACTCCTGTGGCGGCCTCCTGTTCAAGGACGCGAAACACAACGCGCCGTCACGGGCGCAGGCGGCGCGCGCCCTCAGACGTCCAGCTCGAATGCGGCATCCAGGATATTCGCGAGCGCGGCCAGCGCCAGGGCACCGGCGAAACCGGCGGCGCACCAGACCAGCCAATCGGGCATTGCGGCGAACCATTCCATGTCGATCTCCCTGCGAACCGGCTTGTCGTCAAACTCGCCCCAGCATAGGCAAGCTCATGCGCAACAGTTCGTAGTTAGGCAGCGGGCGCATATGTCGGCGCAGGCAGTTTCTGGCGGTAGGACGTCTCCCACACCTGCCGCGGCGCGCCTGCCGGCCTTCTCCTACAGCCCCGCCACGGGGCGTCCTACCGCCGGGAAAGCGCCGGCGTCGCACCATCGCGTGAAGAGCTCTCGGCTCTGCCACTTCATCTGAAAGGCAACCCATGCACAACCGAATGCCCAGCCGGCGGCGACGCGGCGAACCGCGGGATGGGAGCCCGGCCGGCCGCGGCGACACGGTACCGGTCCAAGGCGATCGGGAGCGGGCGCCGCGCCTGCCGCACGAACGCGACGAGTCCGCCGACAGCCAGGCGGCGAGCGAGCCGTCCGGGCCACGGATGGCGCGCGCGGCCCGGGAAGA